>NZ_LVWJ02000012.1 GCF_001625015.1 Lewinella sp. 4G2
TGAGGGTCGCAGAAGATGACTGCGTTGATAGGCTATAGGTGGAAGTGCAGTAATGTATGGAGCCGAGTAGTACTAATCGCCCGACAGCTTCCTTTTTTCTTTTAACCGCCCCCTCTCCTCTGGAGAGGCTGGGAGAGGTAAAAGAAGTCTACGAAATAGTTAAGCAGTATACTATGTTATACCTTGAACTTATGAGTAGTTGAAAGAGAAGACTGACGCTTGACAGGATTAATTTTATTATTAGCAAACAAGGTCTTTGTAGCTCACAAAGAATCCCGCATGCCGTTACTGGCTGCATCTCTTATCACTCTTGTTGATCGTACACTAAAGTACTCGATCCCGGAAGGGGTCAAAAGACTTTGGTGGCTATTGCGGGCAGGATCACCTCTTACCATTCCGAACAGAGAAGTTAAGCTGCCCAGCGCCGATGGTACTTGGACATTGATCCCGGGAGAGTAGGTCGCCGCCAATTTATGAAAGCCTCGCTTGCAACCGCAAGCGGGGCTTTCTCCGTTTACGGAAAGGCCTGTCGGAACCGACAATTGCCCAGCCGCTTGTTTCACTCCGTACCTACTTACCTTAGCGCCATGCAAATCTTTTACGCGCTTCGGCAAACCGCGCGCCGCGCACGGCGGGCAGTTGGTGGGGGAATCCGCTTTCGGACTTACCTGCTGGGGATCATCCTGGCCATCCTGTTTCTGCTCCACATCGGGGCGATGGTAATCTTTGAAGGCTTGTCATTCGGAGACGCCGCCTGGCTCACCATAACGACGGCTACTACGGTAGGCTATGGTGATATGTCCGCCACTACTACGGCCGGCCGATGGGCTACGGTTCTGTTGATGTACATCGGTGGCATCTTTATCCTTGCTCAACTAGCTGGGCTGGTATTCGAAAATGCGCAGGATGGAATGGAGCGCCGCCGCAAGGGGCTCGTAGCCATTAAAACAAATAATCACATCGTCATCTTCGGCTGGCGGGAAGCTTACCTCCGTCGGGTAGTCCGGGAAATACGGTCGAGTATGTCGGATTTGAGCGATGCCGAAATAGTCATCGTCAGCCCCAACCTGGAATTACTTCCTGAGGATTTGATCAAGCTTGACGTCATCCACGTTCAGGGCGAATTGTACGACCCTGGCACTATCGCCAAAGTAAATCTTGCGGCAGCTGCGCGTATCGCCATCTTACCCGAGCGCGGTGACGATGAAACGGCCTATACTAATCTCGAACTCATTTCTCGGGTCAACACTTTTCCCGCTGACGTAATCTACGCCGCCAACAACGTCAATGCCCTCAAGATGGCGGAAGATCTTGGTGCCGCCGACGCGTTGATCTTCGACGCCAATTACCCCGAAGTCTTTGCCCGGTCAATCATCACCGTGGGAGGAGAAGATATCATCACCGAACTCATTGGCCGCAATGGGGTAGAATTGATCATGGTTCAACGACCCATGAATACTACTATCGGCGAAATTGTCACACTGACCGCGCCACACGGTACGCTACTAGGTGTCCAGACTTCGGGGGAAGGTCATTATGATCTTCATCCAGCTAAGGCAACCAAGATTACCAACCAAAGGCTGATTTACCTAGCAGACGTAGAAAGGCACCAATCAGATGAAGCGGCTCTTCAAGCTATCGAAGATGCCCTCCAACCGCTAATCGTAGCGTCAGAACTAATTCCTTACGGAGAACCCGCTAAAGTAGGATTGATCGGAACCACCAAACGCGTTACCGATGCCTTCATCGAAAGCCTCCAACAGGAACTGAATGACCAGGAGATCGAATACCTCGGCGCGGGTGTCCTCAGCGCAGGAGGCAAGTGGAAAAGTGAAGTTCTTCAGGAACTCGACGCCGTGGTGGTCATGGCCAGCAACCCTACGGACCCCGCAACCGATGCCCGGACTTACCTGCTCATCCGCCAACTCAGAAAACTGGGCTTTCGTGGGCGGATCATCGCGGAAGCCCTGCTTCCGGAGAGTACGGTGCGCTTTACTGAAATTGGCGCGAACAACATCCTCCGCCCCATCACCAGAAACGTCAATATCCTGGCGCGGTGCATCGCTACGGGCGCAGAGGAAATCCTCGATAACCTGTACAGTAGTACCGGCGACAGCGAACTGCTAGGCTTTGAGGTGAACATCACCGAAGCGTGGAGTACCTTCAGTGAGCGTATCCACTCCGCCGGCCTGCCCATAGCCTTTCGCAATGATTCGGGAGACCACCTTATTCCTACGGTTGATTTCGTCGCGGGCCGGGGAAAATTGTTTTTGTTGGTGGATACCGAAGCGAATGGAAATATCAAGATAGTGCGCCAAGTACTCCGTCCGTACTTGGCTGACTAAACTCCACAAATTGCCAGGCGAGCAGGGTGCCTCGGGAACTAAGTTCAACACCAGAAGTACCGTGTAATACTGGTCACCTCACATACAAGCGAGGACAAGCGCTATTAGGTGCTCATTTATTCCTCTGTGTCTCCAGTTTCATCCGTGGGTGGGAACCCAATGTGTACATGGATATTCTTTGCGGAATAATCCACCGCTTCATCGTAGGCTCCGGGCCGAACGTACAGGTCAGTAGCCAAATTCGAATCTGCCTGGTCCACGGCATCCTGAATGGTGGCGTGCCACGTGCCCGCTTCGGCGTTAAAGACAACGTCTTCGGCGGTCAGTGCGTAGATCGCGTAGGATTTGGCCGGTACGTTGATCTGAAATTGATCGCCCTCCGCGACGACCGTTGAGGTCGGTGCGTTCCCCGTCACTTCGGTAAAGAGCGGCGCGCCGAACTGGCTCACGCCCGGAATGGTCTGCTGAATGTCCAGTGGGACGTCGTTGAAGTTGATCGCCACAATCACCTCCGCTGCGCCCGGAGCTCCCCGCAGTTGGTAGACCATCGCCTGGTTACTTACACCACTGTTGTAGGTAGCCGTATAGGGCGTACCGAAACGGTTCAGGTAGTCTACGGAAGTAGCGTTGACGATGTACTGTTGGTGAATGCTCATCAACTGGGTCAATTCTTCGCTGAGATCGATCTGCGGTGCGTTGGGTAGCTCCGTACCAAAGAAGTCGGGGTAGAAGATACTCGGTACGCCCAACTGGTTATTCGTCATGATGTAGGCGTAGGCTAGTAAGGGGTCATTCATCACTGCTTCGCCGGGCCCTCTGAAGTCGTGGTTATTCACAAAGGTCACCACGTTGAAGCCTGTCAAATTAGTCGCATCACGCAGGCTGCGGTTGTATACTTCGCGCACGTCGAAACCACCGTTGTCGCAGGCTTGCTTCAAGGCTTCCCGAAGGGTGAAGTCGAATACCTTGACGGCAGCCTGCGACTTCGTTTTGCTGGCGTTCACGGCATTCACCCAGCCGGCTAGTTTGTTGGCATCGCCATCAAAGAATTCACCGACGACCATGCCCGGCGTCAAATTATTATCGTGGAGGTCGTCCAGTATCTGCCCTACGAAGGAAGGCGGGAAGTGCTTCACGGCGTCCATCCGTAGCCCGCCGATGCCTACGGAGTTCATGAGCCATTTCGACCAGTCCGCGTATACCTGCCGGGAGGAAGGGTTGGCCTGAACGACGTCGTAAAAAAATAGCAGGCTCTCCTCGTCCCCGTTGAGTCCGGTTGTATTTGTATTAGTAGAATTCGGGCGGAAGTTCTCAAAGTTCATCCCTCCTTGCGCACTGGGTAGTTGCGTAAAGTCCGTGTAGGTCTCGTACTTCAGGTCCGCGAGGTTGACGTTGAAGCCGTTTCCATTCGTCGGCTGGTAGTAGATGTCGTAGATCCGGTGGTCGGAGTAACCACTTTCAAAGTTGGTCAGGCTGATCAACAGATCGTCGCCGCTGGCCAGAAAGTCGTTGTCAGTGATCGTAAGTTTGAACTCATCGGTATAGCAACCACTGAAATCATAAAGGTTGGCGATCAAATCCTGGTCGAGTTGTACGTCATCGAAAGGTTGGCCACAGTCGCCGCCGCCGTTGGGTTCGGTCTCGTCGATTCGCCCCTGAAACGGCTGGTCCACACCGGCTACGGTTGCGTAGAACTTGTACCGGTTCGGCCCGAAATTCTGGGTTTTGGAACTGATCTTAATGTAGTAATCCCCCGCGCCATAGGTGCCACCGAGGGGTAGCCGGTTGCGGAAGCGGTCGCTCGGGAAGGGCTGTTCGCCGCCACCGTCGTAATTGGTTTCTACGTAAGCCTTTACGGCCGGGTTGTCCTCCGGCGCGCCGCCGTCGCGGTGGTTGTACACTACGTCGGCCACGGCTTCCATGCCCCCTTGGGTCAGAGAAGCAATTAGCGCATCCACCTCGGCACGGGTGCCAAAGCCGGTACGGCCCAGTCCGTATTCACCGAGGTCGTACAGATCCTTCGGGTCGTATCCATTGGAGCAGGCGCCAAAACTCGCCCGGCTCATCGGGGGGAGCCACACGTGGGTGATCCCGGCCTCGCCGAGGGTGGTGACCTGGTCGTTCAGCCGGTCCGCCCAGTTGGGGCCACTGTAACCGTTACAGCCATCCTTATCGTAATCCCAGTACCATCCCTGGAGCATGAAATCCTGTCCGAAGGCCATGCTGGAACAGACCAGGGCCAGCGCAAGTGCAAAAGTTCTCATTTGATCGACGTATGTATTCACTTAAGAAATCGATTGCGAAGATAGCCGTTTTGCATGTTTCTGGTAAATGCACCATCCCTGGCAAATCTTTCAAATACGTTTATACAGAACGCCCCACTGAAGATGACACAATTCAGGGGCGCTGCCGCAGGTGCAGAGTAAATAGGAAGGGTGGTGCCCACTAAGCAATGGACTAACCACGATGAATAGTTACATCTTTAATACCACAGGAAACGGGCGAGTAAAGGAAACGACATCGGGTAGCGAGCAGCCCCTAAAGTTCCTGGGTTCCGTAACGGAGGCGGATGGCAGGCCATAAAGAGACAAAAAGTCCAATATGTCCGTAAGACTTACGCTGCTGATCATCTCATTTTTGGCCTACAACTTCGCTGCGAGCGCGCAAGTGGGCGTCAACAATCCCGATCCGGAGCAGGCGCTCGACGTGAGTGGTAAGATCCGGGTAACCGATGATGCCACTCTACCTTCTAACGGGACCATCCGCTACAATGATTCTGAACAGTCATTTGAGGGATTTACCAACGGAGAATGGCAGACATTCAACAAAGCCGCCACTCCGGAAAACGTGGACTTCCGACAGATTTACGAGACCAGTTCCGCAGCCGATGGCAATTGGAAATTAATGCGAAACCAAGCCAGCCCGACTTCCGGTTTTGCTCAAAGTATTACCTCCGTCCCCTCGGGGAAGAAGTTTCTGGTGACCATGGTCGAATGCGTGGCCCGTGACGAACAACCGAACGAGTTTTTCTACGCCTGCGTTTCTCCGTCCAGATCTCCATTTACGGATCAGTTTGGTCTGCGCAACCCAAGGATCTATCTGTCGGGCAACTCCAATAACGGAAACACGGTCGTGCACGCCAATCGAACTCCGTTAATGACCATTCACGCCGGAGATTGGCTAGCGGTTTGGAACAGTTCCAATTCCCAAACCAGTCTGCGGATCGTGGTCACGGGCTTCATGGTTGACGCCGATGCTACGGATGACTACTTTAGCTACTGATCCCTTAGTAGGTACCGCTTCACGCCTTACATTGGTGGCCAAACGCTCAAGCTTATGGTCATCCGTTCCCTTTCCATCGCCCTCCTTGTTCTTTACCTCGCACCCGCGGCAGCGCAAAATGAATTGAAAGAAAAAGCCGCCGCCAGCGTAGACGAACAGTACGTGGCCCTGACGGAGCTGAGCGACAAGATCTGGTCCTACGAAGAAATTGCCTTTCGGGAAACGCAGTCCGCCGCGGCGCTGAAGGCCTACGCGCGGGCCAATGGATTTACCGTGACGGAAAATGTGGGGGAAATGCCAACGGCCTTCATCGCCGAATACGGCTCCGGAAAACCCATCATCGGTATCCTCGGGGAATTCGATGCATTACCAGGTCTGAGCCAAGCCACCGTGCCCGAAAAACAGCCCCTCAACGAAGGCGGCGCCGGCCACGGTTGCGGCCATAACCTCTTCGGGACGGCCAGCCTCGGTGCCGCCACCGCCATCAAAGAGCTGATCGAAGCGGGCCAACTGAAGGGCACCATCCGCTTCTACGGTACGCCGGCAGAAGAGAAATTTTTCGGCAAACTCTGGATGGTCCGCGCCGGCGTCTTCGACGACGTGGACGTGATGATGGACTGGCACCCCTCCGCCTCCACCAAAGTTTCGGTGCAGACCGGGCTGGCGCTGGTCGACTTCGTCGTGGAGTTCAAAGGCCAGGCCGCCCACGCCGCCGCCGACCCCTGGAACGGCCGCGATGCCTCCGACGGGCTGGAACTCTTTACGACCGGCATCAACTACTACCGCGAACACGTAAAACCGAGCGTACGCATTCATTACGATATCCAGAATGCAGGCGAAGTCGTCAACGTCGTACCGGACTACGCGCGGGTGTGGACGCGCGTCCGCGACGGCGACCGCCAGGGCGTGCAGGTCGTCTACGATCAGGTGAAACGCATCGCCGAGGGCGCCGCCATGATGGCCAACGTCGAGTACGAACTGACGCTGATCTCCGGCATCCACGAAGTACTGGTGAACCGGACGGGCGCCGCCGCCCTCCAGGCCAACCTCGAAGCCATGGGCCCGATCACTTACACCGAAGCGGAGCAGGAATTTGCGAAGGGCATCCAGGCCGCCGTGGGCAAACCGGAGATCGGCATCGAAAGCAAGATCGAACCCCTGGAAGAAACGCAGAAAACCCCGAGCGGTGGCTCTACGGACGTGGGCGACGTCAGCTATGTCGTCCCCACCATCCGCCTACGGGCCACCACGGCACCGAGCGGGACGCCCTGGCACAGCTGGGCCGTCGTTGCCTGCGGCGGCATGAGCATCGGCCACAAAGGCATGAAGTACGCCGCCGAAGCCATGGCCCGCACGATGGTCGATCTGTTTACGGATGATGATCTGCGGGAGGAGATCCGCAAAGAATTCGTGGAGGACCTGGATGGGTACGAGTACGACGGGATGGTGCCGGCGGGGCCGCCGCCGGTGGATAGTCGGTTTTAGGGGGATTCTTGGAGCTACATCACTCCCGAACCACCCGCCAAGCCCAATCCGAACTCCTCGATCTTATTACGTAAAGCCCAGTTTTGCTTGGCAGCGAAACAGTGTACCAACCACCGGGGTGAGCGTACTCCGCTACCACCGCCCCGGAAACATCCGTGAGCCGCAGGACGTCCGGCCCCGGTCGATGGACCGATACATCGCCATTACTCGGGTTGGGGTAGGGGAGGTAAGCCGCAGCGGGCAGGATAGTCCGGATCGGGCTGTACGCCACCGCCCCGTCGAGTTCCCACATCGCCAGGCGGTAGTAGCGTTCGGTGGATGGATCATCCTGCTGGTCGATTAGCTGGTACGCTGCGTTAGCTTTCACCCTGCCAAGTGTCTGCCACGCACTGCCTGGCGTGGACCGCTCCACCGTGAAGTGGGAGAAGCCGGGTAGCGGTAGGGCCGTCCACTCCAGCTGAACGTTTTTGCCGGTGCGGCGGGCGTCGAAGCTGAGGAGCTCCACGGGGAGGGCGCGGGCGGAATAGTCCCCGTACAACCGGGGTGCCTGAAACTGAGTGTTTTCCCGACTGGCAAAGGCTATGGCATTGGTAGTACTAAACACACGGGTGACGATAAAACTCACCCGCCCATCCGTATCGGCGTTGATAAAATCAGCCAGTGCTTCGTTGCTGAGGTTGACCTTTTCGCGCTGCCCCTGCCGGGTACTGAAGGTGCCGAGGAAGGTGGTGCGGGCGTGGTCCACCCCGCCGGAATTGGGGACGGCGGGGTCGTAGGTGCCCCCGTTAAAGTTGTTGTCCGTGATGTTGGCCGGAAGCGTTTCGTAGGTGACGCCGCCGTTGGTTGCCCCGCCGGTTTGGTCGCCTTCGATCCAGTCTTCGCCTTCGTCCAGATCGTTGAGGCCGAAGACGTTGTAGGACCAATCTTCAATCAAGCCGGTATTGGTGGTGGCTATCTCGAATTCCAGCAGCGAATGGTCGAGTTGCTGCACGTCGAGGCCCGTCAGGTCGAAGCGGACGATGAATTTATTGGGAAAGCTGAAGTTGTTTTTCGCCAGTAAGCCCTGCGAGGCACCGTAATTGTTGGTGAAACCGCCCCAACCCTGGGTGGACGCATCCGCACCGGTACCGCTGGCTACCCCGTCGGCGTCGTGGTCGCCCGTACTGGTGAAGCTATCGAAAACGTGGACGGTGACCCGGTCGCTGACTTCCAGGCTGCCGTCGTCCGCAACTAGCTCAAATTCGTAGCGGCCGGCTTCGGGGAACTGTACGGACGTGGATCGCTCCGTGGGCGAGACAATCGTAGCGTCTACGGGGCCAGCTACCTGCGTCCAGTTGGAGGCTGTAAAGCAGTTACCGGTGGGGTTGGCGTCGTCGTTGATCAGGCCCGTCAGTTGAGTCTCGTGGGTAGGGAGTAAGAGGATCTGTTCTTCGCCCGCCTCGATGGTGGGGGCGACGTTAGTCGCGGACTCGTCCACGTAGGCGACCAGGAGCGGCGTACGGATGACGTTGTCGGGGTTGGCCAGTTCGTTCGTTACTCCGTTGCGGGTTTCCCGTAGCTTGATGTCGTAGGGGTCGAAGATGTAGGTGAGTTCCTTCAGGCCGGCCACGCTGAGCTGGCTTTCGTTGGCGACGTACAGTGGTTTGGGGTCCACCTCTTCGGCGATCGTACTGTAGTGAAAGGCGCCGAGGATCTCCACCCGCGCGCCATTGTTCGCTTCAATGATGGTACCCTTCCGTTCCGTCTTGACGCCGAGTGCCCAGAGCATACCACCGTTGATGGTTACGTTGTTGACGTCCCGCTCCAGGTTGAACTGTCGGGCGTATACGTCCTGCTGGTTGAAGGACCAGGGGCCACCGACGACGTCCTCGATGAAGACGTCCCCGGAACTACCGTCAGGGTTGCTTACGTAATCGCGGATGACTGAGTGTTTGAGGATCAACATCCGGTCACCCGAATGGGAAATGCCGGATACGCTGACCATGTCCTCAATCACGAGAGGTTCGGTTCCGTCGCCAACGATGAAGCGGTAGGTGCCCGCCACCAGTCCCTTCGTACCGATGATCCGTTTCACCGTGGGTGGAATTACGAAGTCCCCGAAGGCAATGTACCGCTGGGGGAAGGGCGCCCGGGGTTGGGGGATGACGATGGTCTCCCGCCCGTTTTGCGCGGCGAAATCCAGGGCGTCGCGGATGGCCTGGCTATCGTCCTGCACGGAGCCTTCGCCGGCGAATCCGGGGTCGAGGGCGGCACCGAAATCCGCGATACTGACCCACAGGGACGTGTCTTCGTAGGCAATCTCGGGGGTCTCCAGTACCGGGAGGTTGAGGCTGCGCAGGACGTTGTCGCACAGGCTCACGGGTGGGGCGGAGGTGTATTCGTCCACCGTGCCGTTGGGGAGGCGGCCGAGGTCGAAACCGTTCTGGAATTCCTGGTAGGCGAGGTTCCAGCCGCTAAAGGTGACGTTGCGCATGAAGACCGGCCGCCGGTTCTGGTTTTGGAAACCGATCAGGCTGGAGGCGGCGCCGGTTCCCCGCAGTTCGCTGTCCACGAGGGTGATGGTGGAACCACCGTCGCCCTGGTTGGTGATGCCGCGGACGTCGCCCTCGAAATCTAGGTTACGGATGGCGACGGGGTGCTGGCGGTTGAAGAGGCCCACTTCCCCCTGGTTGCGGAGGGTGATGCGCTCCATCCAAATCCCGTTCTGGTTGCCGAAGGTGTAGATGCCGGTATCGAAACCGTCCACCACAATGTCGTTGTAGAAGGCGGGCCCGGACTGCTCGTTCGGGCTCAGGTTTAAGCCCCGGAAGCCCTGGCCGTCCTCACTGCGGATCTCAACGTGGTGGATGCCCCCCACGTTGCTGGCCATGAAGCGGATGCCGGTCGCGCCGGGGTTGCCCGTCCCGGTGGAGACCGTCAGGTTACGGATGGTGTTTTCAAAGGCCATGGCGGCGGAGCTGTTCGTATTGATCAGGCTCTGGCTGTTGGTCGGGTCCTGAAAATCCGGGTGGTTGTCGTCCAGCTGCAGGAGGGTGCGCTCCTGCCCGGCGCCCGTCAATCCGATGTAGCGGCGGCAGGTGAAGGTGGTCCCCGCTTCGCATCCGGGTGGGTCCTGCCAGACGACCGGGTTGGAGAGCCGGTAAGTTCCCGCCGGCAGGTAGATCAGTGTATGGCTGTCGTTAAAATCGAACAGCGCCTGGTTGATGGCTGCGGAGGCATCTACCACGCCGGTGCTATCCGCGTTGTAAGGCGGCTTGGTGATGTCCACGATCCCGGATTGCTCCGGGTAGGCGAGGGGTTGGGCGGCGAGGGAGCAGGAAAGGCACAGCAAGGCCAGGGTCTGGAGGACCAGGCGGGGGAAGCGGGGGGGCATTTTTGAGTAGGTTTTGGGGGGCGGGTTCAGGAGTAAAGATATGCGATTCTCGATTCTCGATTCTCGATTTTTGATTGGCTACCGCTGTTATCTGCTCACTGCGTTAGTTCCGGACTACTTTTTTGGTTCACTCCTTTCCATGGGGATTGGTGATACTCGATATTCGATTCTCGATTTGCTTCGCAGTACTTCGTGCTCTCGATTCTCGATTCTTGATTGGCTACCGCTGTTATCTGCTCACTGCGTTCGTTACTAACTACTTTCTGTCTTACTTCTGTTGGCGGCAGTACTCGCCACTCGCTACTTGAAACTCGCCACTCGCCACTCGCCACTCGTTACTTGAAACTCGCCACTCGCCATCTTTAACCCTGCACCCGCGGCAGCGCCATATGAATTGCAGTGGAGAGATCAAAAATGAAATCGGTTGGGTAAGCACTTACTAGGATTACCTATCTATGCGTAAATGAACGTTTTGAAAGCACTCTTTTTAGCTCTTTTCCTGGCCTGCGGGCTATCCCTGCATGCCCAGGCGGACCGGGCCTTGTTGAACGATGGTAGTCCGGTGTTTGTGAAGGTGGGCGTTGGTTTGTACCCCAATATTTCTGCGTTGATGGGGGAGCTTTCCGCTTCCGCCGGCTACCGGTTTAACCCGCGGTTTGGGTTGGGCGTAGAAATAAGGGGTAGCTCGAGACACAACGAAAGCTTTGGGAATAGCGTGACCGTGCTGGGGCTGCACTTACACCAGCAAGTGGGCCAGCGGTTTTTGCTGGGTTTGGGGGCGGGTGCTACACTAAAGGCCATTAAGGGGAGTGACGGTTTTACCGCCTACGAATATGACTCCGGCGGCACCTACGGGGCGTTCGACTTTGCTTATTACACGCGTTGGGGTGGGACCTTTGGTATTTACACCACGGTTGCGGGCGGCTCCAATTTTGAAAGACTTCAGTACAGTGATGCAACGAACTTATATGAACCGACGGGGGAGCTGGTAGAAGACGGAGTTGTGAGCGCGGGGTTTAAGGTTGGATATGCGTTTCCTGGGCGGCGGGGGCGACGTGAATAGGGAGAGATTTATTTTTGTTCATATCGTTGTCGGTACCTAAAAACGATACTCGCCGGCTATCCAGATACCGGATATTTTGCTCTTGACGGCTGCGGCTGGCAGGGCATCGGCCAGGCGATTGTAGGTGATGCGGAGGCCGAACCGATCGTTGTACAGCACGCCCACGGCGGCGTTGTAGCTCAGGGCAAGGTTCATTTCCAGCTCTTCGTTGCCGGACGTCTGCATGCCACCCGGAAATAGCGTGTAGCCGATGCCCAGCTGACCGTAAGGTTGTAGTTGCTTACTCGGTAGGACGTAGCGGAAACCAATCGGTAGGTCAATGGCAGTTGATTCCAGGACGGCCGTGCTCATCCTGCCTAGATTTTCCACCTCCTGTTCTACGCTGAAAGAATAGTAGCTGGGGGTGAAGTTGACTGATGCTTCACCGTCACCAAAACCTACCCCGTAGATGATTTCGACGCCTACCCGGACGTCGATCCCTGAGCCATAGTCGACTCCCCGAGTTCGCTGAACGGAGTTTTCCGTTGCGTAATTAAAAATATTAGGGCCCAGCAGTACCCCCAGGCTAAATGATTTTTGGCGGACGTTGGATAGCGATCGAGTGGTGCCGCCCTGACAATCGTTATACGCCACTACGGCATTGAGGAGCTCGCGCTCCGTGTACTGCACGCCCCTCATTTGTTTCGGGGTGCCACCACAGTCAAGCGCCGCCCGCAGTTGTTGTTGGTAGCGGTTATCGGAAACGATATCGCCGTCCTCGTTCAGGAACCGGTCAAATAGGAGCGCCACGAACTGTTCGGACTCAGTGGATAGGTAGTACTGCGGCCCGCCAGACCCCCGGAATAAGTAAAGGCTCGCCGGCCCCCTAGCCAGCTCCAGTAAGGGTAAGCGAGTGGTTGCGCGCGTGGCGGATTGCCGTTGGGTGACCGCACCCGCCGCCTGCCGACCCTCCGCAAATTCTACCGCGCGGACGACGTAGCGGTAACTGCCGTCGACGCCAAACTCACTAATGTCCGCCAGGCTTATTTCCACCGGGTTGCCTCCTCCAGCGGAAGCTTCGGTCAATACTTTTGGTGCCGCCCGCGCCGGCGTCGCAGGTAGGATGATCGAATACCGGTTACCGCTGGCGTTGAGGTAGTAGCCGTTGCGTTGGTCCTGAGCGAGTAGGGCGGTGGAGAGTGATAGGATGATGATAACCAGATAAGTGGCTAATTGGGGGGTGTATTTCATGGGGTAGGGTAGGTGTGGTTGGGTTTCGCCGAATGCAAAGAGCGCGAATAAAAGTACGTAAAGCTGAGTGAGGATTCCACGCTCACTAGTTGAACCCTCCGCGTAACGGAGTTCCGCCATAATTTTTTTGGCATTTGCGAGTTAATTCTTTAATCAATCGATAAGTAGCTGCACGCGCCAGGTGCGCCGGCTATCTACGCAACTAATTAATCGGCGCTGCCGCAGGTGCGAAGCAATGGATCAAGCGGTCCGGACCGGGCCAATTGTCAGGTATTAACCACTCTCGCGTAGGAAGTAAACCAGTTTAACTGAATGCCCAAAAACTCCGGACAACGACCTATCATATCAGCGGGATGGATATGTATTTTATTCTTCACGTCTTCTTTAGTGCTCTCCGGTCAGGATAATGCGCAAGGGGTTACGGGCCCTAATTTACTCCGGAACTCATCGTTCGAAACCCTCCGCAACCTAACTACGAAAGAACGGCTATCGACAAATGGCAACATGGCCTACCAAGTGCCGGGTTGGGAGGTCGCCGGGGGAAGCCTGGTCGTTTGTACCGCCGCTTACGACGGGGCCGCCGTGGACGATACGAGCGCAGACTGCGAGAAAGGCGCCGTCGTGGCCCCGGACGGGCGCGCCATGGTACAATTAGAATACTCCGCAAATTGCCTTTCACGGACCTACCGGGCGGGCCGCTGTTCGGATTACCTCGGCCAGCCTCTCGGCGCGCCACTGCGCCTGGGGACGACCTACGAACTGTCCGCGCTGATCTACGTGCCGACGGCCATCGACCCCACCTACGCCCGGCACGTCGGCTTTTCCCTTTATCCGGAGCACCCCGGCGTGAAGGCCAACCGGATGCTGGAGGGGCACGAATTTACCCTCGATACGGTCGTTTTCAACCAGTGGTACCGGGTGAGTTGGCGCTTCCGCCCCACCTGCGATCTCCAGTATCTGGCCCTCGGCGTATTTAGCGGCCGCGACGGACCGGCCACCTACCGCACGGGAGGAGGCCAGGAACGGTTCTATCTGGATGATCTCTCGCTCCGCGCCGTACCCGGTGAGGGAAGGGATGCCCCCGCGTTTTGCCGCACGCTCTCCCAGGAGGAACGAGTAGATTTCGTGGCGGGCGGTACCGCGTACTTCGCCAGCGGACGGGCGATGCTGGCGGAAGACCAACGGGCGGCCCTCGACTCGCTCGCCCTCAGAATCAGGGCCAACCCGCAATCGATCTACCGCATTTCCGGCCATACCGACGCTACGGGCTCCGACCACCTGGAGCTGTCGGACAGAAGAATCGATTCAACGCTCGCCTATTTGCAGCGCTACCACCAGATCTCCCCCCTGCGCTTCCTGCGGCAACCGGTTGGAACGGCCCGTGCCATTGACGCGGCCGTGGACGGGGCGAGAAACCGGCGGGTGGAGATCAGCCACCTCGGCGGGGACCAGGCAGCCTTACTGTACCGCCACTTACTGGAGGCGGTGCGGCGGGAGGATACGCCAACTGCCGGGGCACTGCTGCGCATTTGGTTGGCAATTGCTCCGGAAGAGCAGGTCGCCCTGGCTCCCTACGATCCCCGGTTACGGCCGGTATTAAAAATAATACCGAACCGTAAACGGCTGGAGGCCAGGATCAACGACAGGTACTCCCGGATCGACCGCGAAAATGGGACTTGGCTCCTCGATTCACTTTGGCGGGAAGACCAACTCCCCCGAACGCTCGGCCGCTACCTCGAAAACATGGCCTACTACGACCGGGAGATGGATGCGGATGATCCTTTCTGGGACGTCTCCTACCCCGAACTCACCGAAGCCATCATCAGCGCGAGGGACACCCGCCACGCCCTCCTGGCGCAGGATTGGTTAGCAGCAAACGGGTGGCCCCGGGCCTCGGTAGTCGGGGAAACAGCCGCTCGCGCCATTCCGCTCGCCCTGATCCACGGCGGGGACGCCGACGCTTTGGATCAAGCCCTGCCCCGGTTCAAAGCCGCCTGCCACCGGGGAGAGGCCGACTGGGCCTACTACGCCCTCCTCTACGACCGGGCCCAACAACTCCGCGGGCTCCCCCAGCGCTACGGCACGCAGTACGTAGACGGGAAACGGTGGCCACTGGAGAATGCGGATAGCCTGGCCAGTTGGCGGTGGAGGATTGGGTTGGAGTGAAGGGGGGGGTGATTGGGCCAGGCCAAATTAGTGCTGCCTTAGTGACAGTGAAGGTGGCTGATGATTATCTGGAACAGCTCGGCTCAGCTAGGGTGCACCATCGTAGTCAAGCCCCTCCTGGTAACCAGCGTGTGCGGTGCGGCTGATCTGCGGGATTAGGAAGATTTGAGGCTGATGGATCATTTGGGCGCTGGCGCGGGTGCGGAGTTATGGGGAAAATAGGGTGGGGTGGATCGTTGATGGTGGTTTCAAGTAATCAATATAGATCAATTTGTAAAGTTGAGTCATTAACTAAATACGCCTCGTCAATTACCAATCGATGAGAATACTTGTTCAAATTTATTATGGTCTTCCATTCGAGACCACACAGGGAAGTGTCTGAAACCGCGTATAAATAAAGTTTCTGAGGCTCACAAAATTTAAGTCTTGTATTTAGATCTCGCCAAAATGTAACCGAACTATCAAAGGGATTAATTCTACTGTCCGGTACCCAGGTAATTACCTGATTTTTATCTACTAATGAATCTATACAACGCAATTTTGTAACAGTATACTCATCGTTGTCGCAAAAAAAGACGTATTGTACTGTATTTTCGGTCCTGTTATTTACTATGATTCTGTCGGATTTTTCGTAGCAAGATTGAATGGAAATGGCAAACATTACGATGAATACCCATTTCAGAACTCGATATAAGGGAATCATAAAGACCAAGCTGTTAAATAAAATGGTACCCCCCCCCAACCCCTTATCAAAAATCGCACGATTGTGGGCGACGGAAGTATAGTTGCGAAACTCAAACGTTAATTGTGAGCATAAGAGGTTGGGTAATAGCAGGGCTATTAAGCAGGGTAGTAGTAAACGCATGTTTGTTTAGACTGGGTGGTAAATGTCGAATACAACCCGTTTATACATTGTTAATCAGCCTTGTTCGGTGGAGTCATAAAATTTTTCAAAAAATTTTAATTATCGCTTTTTGTAGCGATGTATTTCTCCGCTGTAACCGATTGTGTGGCAAAACACACAATTAATGGAACAATACAAATGGCTCGCTTGCAGCGATTACCCGCTCCGTAACACCAATACTGTTTTCGGTGAAATGGATTGAAAAATTAAAGTAGCTAACCCACATCCCTCAAATAATCTAATCGCTCAATCAACCAGGCAATTTTAAAGTTCAACTTTAAAATTACCTGGTTCCCTCTCTTCGCCTCACTCGTTCCCCATCACCCGGCACCCGCGGCAGCGCAAAAAAAACACTATCCCATCACCTCCCTCAAATACCCAGCCGTATACCCCCCACCATCCGCAACCAGCCCCTCCGGCGAACCCTGAAACACAACGTACCCACCCTCACGGCCCCCCTCCGGTCCAAGATCAATCAAATAATCCGCCGATTTGATCACGTCGAGGTTGTGTTCGACGATCAGCACCGTGTGCCCCCGTTCCACCAGCGCGTTCAGCGCGTTGAGCAGGATGGCCACGTCGTGGAAATGCAGCCCCGTCGTCGGCTCGTCGAAGATGAAGAAGATGTGTTCGCCCGCTTTCTCCCGCGTCAGGAAGCTGGCGAGTTTTACGCGTTGGGCCTCCCCGCCGGAAAGGGTGGAGGAGGACTGCCCCAGGGTGATGTACCCCAGGCCCACGTCCTGCAGCGGCTGTAATTTTTTGCTGATGCTGCTGTCTTCGGCGAAGAAGTCGACGGCCTCGTCCACGCTGAGGTCGAGGATCTCGGAGATGTTCTTGCCATTGTAGAGGACGTCCAGCAACTCCCGCTTGAAGCGCTTGCCGTTGCACTCTTCGCAGACGAGTTTGACGTCGGCGAGGAACTGCATCTCTACCGTCTGTTCTCCTTCCCCTTTGCAGGTGTCGCAGCGGCCGCCATCCACGTTGAAGGAGAAGTGGCCCGCTTTGTAGTCGCGGATCTTCGCCAGCTGCTGGTTGGCCATCATGTTGCGGATGGTATCGTAGGCCCCGACGTAGGTGACCGGGTTCGACCGGCTCGATTTGCCGATCGGGCTCTGGTTGATCATCTCCACCTGGGTGAGCACCTTCAGGTCGCCGGTGATCTCGGAGTGGGCGCCCGGGCCCTGGCTGGAACCTTCGCCCAGGATGCGGCGCAGGGCGGGGTAGAGGATCCCCTTCACCAAACTCGTCTTGCCCGATCCGGATACGCCGGAAATGACCGTCATCGCGTTCAGCGGGATGCTGGCGTCGATCTTCTTCAGGTTGTGCATCCGCGCACCCTTGATGTGTAGCCAGTTCGTCAGCTTGCGGCGTTGTTCCGGGACGGGGATCTTCATCTCCCCCGTCATGTACTTCGTCGTGTAGCTGTCCGACGCATCCTCGTAAATGTTCTCGTACGGCCCGGCGTAAATGATGTCGCCTCCGTGGACGCCGGCCGCGGGGCCCACGTCAATCAGGTAATCCGCCGCGGCGATGACGCCTTCTTCGTGCTCGACGACCAGGACGGTATTGCCCAGATCGCGCAGCCGTTTCAGTACGGCGACCATCCGCTCGGTATCGCGGGGGTGGAGGCCGACGCTCGGCTCGTCCAGGATGTACATCGACGCCGTCAGGTTACTGCCCAGCGTCCGCGTCAGGTTGATGCGCTGGCTTTCGCCGCCGGAAAGGGTATTACTGAGGCGGTTGATGTCGAGGTAGCTCAACCCGAGGTCCATCATGGACTGCAAGCGGTTATTGATCTCCAGCAACAGGCGGCGCCCGATCGTCCGGTCGTGCTCGTTGAGCTCCAATTCCTGAAAATGCTTTTGCAGTAGGTCGATGGGGAGGTCCAGCAGGTCCGTCAGCGCGTGGCCGCCCACTTTTACGTAGTCGGCTTCCCGCCGGAGCCGGCCGCCGCGGCAGGTGGGGCAGGTCGTCCGGCCCCGGTAGCGTGCAAGCATGATGCGGTTCTGGATCTTGTACAGCTTCTTCCCCAAGTCGTCAAAAAAGGTCGTGATGCCGCCGACGTGGCGGTTGCCGTCCCACAGCGTCCGTTTTTCGTCCTTCGTCAGGTCGGCGTAGGACGTGTGGACAGGAAACTGAAATTTGCTGGCCTGGCGTACAAAGTCCTTCTGCCACTGCCCGTAGGTGCTGCCGGACCACGCCGCCACCGCCCCGTCGTAGACCGATTTGCTCGGGTCGGGGATCACCTTGTCCTCGTCGATGCCCATCGTGCGGCCGAAGCCTTCGCAGGTCGGGCAGGCGCCGAAGGGGTTGTTGTAATTGAAGAGCGACGGGCTGGGTTCCACGAAGGTCATCCCGTCCAGTTCGAAGCGGTTGTTCCAGGTTGTAAAGTCGTCCGCACTGAGCCAGACGATCACTTCGCCGCCGCCCTCACCGAAGGCGGTCTGGACGGAGTCGGCGATCCGGCTTTCGTTTTCAGAATTGTCCTCGGCCACCACGAAACGGTCGATCAGGATCAGTACTTCCTCCTCCGGTTTGAGTTCCCGCAGGGTCTGAAACAGCACGTGTTTGCCCGATTCCAGTACGTCGTTGATGTCCGCCAGTTCGCCCTCGAAGAGTACGCGCGTGTAGCCCTTTTGCTGGAGCATCTCGAGCTCCTTGTGCAGCGTCCGGTCGTCGTATTCCTTCGGCAGTGGCGCGTACAGGTAGACCCGGCTTTTCACGGGTAGCCCAATGATGTGGTTCACCACGTCACTCACGCTGTGGCGCTTCACTTCCTCGCCGCTGATGGGGCTGAAGGTCCGGCCGGCGCGGGCGTAGAGGAGCCGCAGGAAGTCGTAGATCTCCGTCAGCGTCCCCACCGTAGAGCGCGCGTTGGCCGTCGTCGTCTTCTGCTCGATGGCGATCGCCGGGCAGATGCCCTTGATGTAGTCTACTTCCGGCTTCTTCATCCGCATCAAAAACTGCCGCGCGTACGAGCTCAGCGACTCCACGTAGCGCCGTTGCCCCTCCGCGAAAAGCGTGTCCATCGTAATGCTCGATTTCCCGCTGCCCGACACCCCCGTCACCACCACGAGTTGGTTCTTCGGGATCACCAGGTCCACGTTCTTCAAATTATTAGCGCGCGCCCCTTTGATGTAGACGGAAGTCCGCAAGTCCGCGGAAGAGAGGTCGGTATTTTTTGACAAGAACTGTTCTTTTTAGCTGTTTCGAACAACAAATATACGGATAATGTGGGCGCTGCTCCCGATAAAATGCGGGACAAGTTGGGCGCTTGCGCAGGTGCAAAGTGAGTAGGGAAAAGGACAAAACCCATTAGTAAGTACCGATTCTATTTACCCAACACGTCCAACCTCCTTTGAAGATTGGTCGGGTGGAGAGGGCTACCTATCACCCAAAGCCAACTCCCCCCCATCCGGTTCAGTGGCCCCTCCCCAGAAATCAGCTTTTTCCGTCTGCTGCAGGGAGCCCATTTGTCTTTCCGTCCCATTTCTGTGCACCTGCGTCCGCGCCCAAACTTTGTTAGTGAGTGTTGACAATCAATGCAGTACATTAAACAACTGATTGGTCCGGACGGGTTGGAAACTTTGCTTTTGCGAAGCGCCGGATAACTTACTACACCGCTTCGTTGGGCAGTTGCGCCCGCCACCTGAATGACCATTAGGATTGTCGACTTTCTTTTTAAATCATGCAAAAACCTATCTACACATGCAAAAATTATACACTAAAGGCGTCGCTTTCGCGGCCCTGCTACTGCTGCTTTCGGCAACGGTAGCCGCCCAGATCACCGGTACCGTGACGGACGCCGACGGCTTCGGCCTGCCGGGCGTCAACGTAGTAGTTAAAGGCACCACCACCGGTACCGTTACCGACGTTGACGGCTCTTTCAGCCTGAACGCACCGAGCGATGCCACGCTCCGCTTTTCCTACCTGGGTTTCGCCACCCAGGAGATTGCCGTCGGTGGCCGCTCGAACTTTGACGTACAGTTGGTGGAGGACGCCAACGTGATGAACGAAGTGGTCGTGGTGGGCTACGGCACCCAGCGCCGATCGGATGCCGTGGGGGCGATCTCCTCCGCCGGCCAGGAAGAATTTGGTGACGTAGCCGCCGCCCAGGCTTCGGAACTCATCACCGGTAAACTGGCGGGCGTGCAGGTCGTCAGCAACGGCGGGGTGCCGGGTTCGGGGACGAACATCGTCGTCCGGGGTATCGGATCCTTCGTGAATGCTTCGCCGCTGTACGTGATCGACGGCATCCAGGCTTCGAGCACCCTATTCAACCAGATCTCGCCCTCCGACATCGAATCGATCACCGTACTGAAGGACGCCAGCTCGATCGCGATCTACGGTAGCTCGGCGGCCAACGGCGTTGTACTGGTCACCACCAAACGGGCCCGGACGGGTGCCCCCCAGGTGAACTACAACGGCTACGCGGGCATCGCCCAACCCTGGAGAAAACTCGACCTAATGAACGCCGACCAGTACTTCGACCTCGCCGAGGAACTGATCGACGACATCCCCAGCACCGCGCCCCTGCTCAACGAATTGGGCCGCACCGACCGGACGGACTGGCAGGATGAAACCTTCCGCAATGGCCTCGTCCACGAGAACACCCTCAACATCACCGGCGGCACCGACAACGTGACCTACAGCGTGACGGGAAGCTACCTGGACCAGGAAGCCATTTCCGGCGACTTCAACTTCCAGCGGGCGAACGTGCGCCTCAGCCTGAACGAGAACATCGGTAGCCGGATACGCCTCGGCCAGACCCTCTTCTTTACCAACGAGAAGCGCGACGGCAGAACGGCCGACTTCGGCAGCGTCACCCGCCAGGCTCCCCAGTTGGGCATCTTCGACGAGACGAACCCCGGTGGTTTTACCAACGTGACCAATACCACTTTCGGCGCCGACATCCGCAACCCGATCGCCCAGTACGCGCTGGTGGACGAGGTGAGCCGGACCAACCGCACCTACTTCCAGTTCTTCGGTGAGTTGGACATTTTGAAGGGGCTCACCTTCCGTTCCCAGGCGAGTATCGAATACTCCAACTTTGCCTCGGAGAGCTTCCAGTTTGAAAACGTCAACGCCGGACTGACCAATCCCAATGAGGCGCGGGAAAGCATCGGTAACTTCTACCGCCCCCTCGTAGAGAACATCCTGACCTATGAATTAGAGTTGGGCGACATTCACCGCGTTTCCGCACTGGTGGGTAACACCTGGTCGGACGGGCAGCGCTTCCGCAACTACTCCCTCGTCGGTTCCGACTTCCCGAATACGACGATCCCCAACCTGGGCGCGGCCCAGACGCAGGAATTGGCCTCTTCCCCTGGCTACGGCGCGGGCGCCCTGCTGAGCTACTTCGGCCGCGTGCGCTACTCGTTGATGGACCGCTACAACATTGAATTTTCGATGCGCCGCGATGGTGTTTCCCAGGTCTTCGAAGAGGGCAACCGCTTCGGCAACTTCCCCGGCGTGGGTGTGAGTTGGGAGGTCCACGAGGAACCTTTCTTTAACGATGCCGGAGCAGTCTCCAGCCTCGCCCTTCGCGCCAGCTGGGGTAAATCCGGTAACTCCAACATCCGCCCCTTCACCTACCTGGCGAACGTATTCCGGGGAGGGAACAACAACGTCGGCTTCACCTTCGGCGACGGTAGCGTCTTTACGCCCGGTGCCTCCGTCTCCTTCAGCCCCACCGTTGGTTTGAAGTGGGAGGAAACGACCCAGACCGACATTGGCGTAACGGCCTCCTTCTGGGACTACGCCCTGACGCTGGACGTGGACGTCTACCGCCGCAACAACGAAGACCTGCTGGTGAATGTGCCAATCGCCACCAGTACCGGTTTCGGTACCCCCGGCCAGACGGCGAATGTACCGGCCAATGCAGCCAGCGCGGTGAACAAGGGAATCGAACTTTCACTGGGCTACAATGGCAACGCGGGTAGCGACTTCAACTACTACTTCAACGTCAACGGCGCTTACAACGACAACGAGGTGACGAGCCTCGGTAGCGACGACGCGACGCCCATTCGTGGCGGCGGTGCCTTCGGGATTGCGTCCACTACCATTACGGACGTCGGGACCAGCATTGGTGCCTTCTACGGTTACGTCGTGGAGGGAATCGCCATCACCCAGGCGCAGGTGGACGAGCTGAACGCCGGCGCCCCGAACAACGATGATGGCAGCCCGGGCACCTACCAGGCCGGTTTCGCCCCCGGTGACTACATCTACGCCGACCTGGACGGAGACGGACAGATCACCAGCGAAGACCAGCAAGTGCTCGGTAGCCCGCTACCCGACTTCATCTACGGGGCCAGCTTCGGTGCCTCCTACAAAGGTTTCGACCTGGCCGTATCTCTGCAGGGCACCCAGGGCGTAGAGACGTGGAACTTCCTCGACTACAACCTGGCCAACGGATCCCGCCTGTACAACAGCTACGCGGATTTCGCGACCGACCGCTACATCGACGAAACGAGCGTCAACGCCATCTACCCCAAGGTGGGCCAGAACGCTACGAACGACGGCAACCTGCGGCAGTCCTCCCGTTACATTGAAGATGGGGACTTCCTCCGCGTCCGGAACCTGACCCTTGGGTACACGCTGGATAACGACATCTTCGGTGGCATTACCCGCAATCTTCGCGTCTACGTCACCGCCCAGAACCTACTGACAATTACCGATTACGACGGCTACGACCCGGAAGTATCCAGCAACGGCAGCTTCCTGTTTGGTCGTGGGGTGGATACGGGGCAATTCCCGCAACCACGAACTTTCCTATTCGGTATCCAGGCCGGTTTCTAAGCCGGCGAGTGACCACGCGATCGCACGCGTTACCACCGAACCGCCAGGGGGAAATAACCCTAAACACTAAGGTGGCTGCGGACATCCATTTTACTTAAAGTTGCATAAATACCTTTTATAATGAAACTCAAATCCTTACTCGCGCTCTTTGCCGTCCTGCTCCTGGTGAGCTGTGACGAAGAGATCCTGGAGCAACCCAACCTGAACGAGTACAACGCTACGACCTACTTCTCCAGCCCCCCACAGCTGAACGAGGCCGTGGTCGCGCAGTACTCTACGCTGTTGCTGCAGGGGATGTACTCCCGCGATTACTACTTCATGTTCGACCTTTTGGGGAACGATGCTCAGCCTGGTAACGCCCTCCTGGGTGACCTCCGCGCCCTGGCTACCTATCAGCACGGGCCGCAAAACCCCCAGGTCAACCAAATGTGGGAGGCCCTGTACCGGATCTCTCTGCGGTCCAACTTTACCTTGGAGCGCCTCGATGATTACGAAGTGAAAATTGGGGAGGAAGACCTCATCAATCAGTACCGGGGAGAGTCCCTCTTCTTCCGGGGTTACACCTACGGCAAGCTGGCCCGCCTCTGGGGCGACGTCCCCTACCGCGGTAGCTACGACGAGCACCTTTCCTTCAACATGGCCCGCACCCCCGTCGCCGACGTTTGGGCCGCCGTGGAGGCTGACCTGACCGAAGCCATCGACCTGTTGCCGGATTCTTACGACGGTGCTAGTGCCGGCCGGGCTACCTCCGGCGCCGCCCGCGCCTTGCTGGGACGCTACCAAATGTGGCAGGGTGATTACGAAGCCGCCCGCGCTACGCTGGAACCTCTGGGTCCGAACGGCGCCCACAACTACGCGCTGGTGGCCAACTTCGACGACCAGTTCTCCGAAACCAACGGCCAGACCTCCGAGACCATTTTCGACATCAACCATGTCTGGACGAGCTGGAGCGTCGGCAACAAGTACTACATGTTTGGCGGCCAGGAAGGCTGGGGTGGTACGACCACCCACACCGGGCGGAGCCAGGAATACGGATTCAATGATTGGAACAACGTCACCGTTTCCCTCGGCCTCGTTAATACTTTCACTTACGAGGACGAGAGCGGGCAGACCTACGTCGACCCCCGGGCCGGCTTCACTTTCTACGGCGACGCCGCCAGTGGAGGGGATACGGACTTCTGCGCCAACGATAACCGTGGTGGCGACCCCACCCGCCCCCGTTGCACGGATACCCAGCCCTACAACTTCGACGTGAACGGCTACAACTGGCGGAAGTACAACCGCTACGAGTACAGCGCCTTCGAAGGGGAACCCGACAGTGAGATCAATACCCAGATCCTGCGCTACGCGGATGTCCTGCTGATGCTCGCCGAAGCCTACATCGAAACTGGCCGGGTGGCCGAAGGCATCGAGACGCTCAACATCGTCCGGGCCCGCTCCGGCGCCTTCACTTACGAGAACGTGAGTGATCAATCCACCGCGCGTGAGATCGTCCGCCGCGAACGTCGCCTCGAACTGGCTGGCGAGCAGAGCCACTGGTTCGACGTCCTCCGCTGGTTCGGAGAGGATGCCAAGCAAGTGATCGATCGTGAGGAAGGTTTGGAGCCCGGCACCAACACCGCTCCCTTCCAGCCCCGCATGGTCCGCTTCCCCATCCCTCAGGGCGAACGAGACGGTAACCCGCTGATGGTCGTTGAGAATGACTGGAATTAATTGCTACCCATCCACTTGACCTTAAAGTGGATCGGAATAGGCTGTGCCGCGAAGGGCTTTTGCTTCAAGCCATCAGCTACTTGCTTCTAAGAAAGAACCGCGTTCGGAAATATTTCCGGCGCGGTTTTTTCGTGGTGATGGTTACGCTTCCGTCATAATTCTCTCCTAACGAAAGGACCGGAAAATTCCCAACAACCCCGCCGCGAATCCTGACGTTATACCCCCAACATTCAAAATAAAAAACCACAATGGGCGCGGACCTACAATTAAATACCCAACTTTCTCCCGGAATTCAGGCAATGCTACCGATCCTCTACGCCGCGTGGGCGGATCGCCACCTGGACCTGAAGGAAATCCACGCCCTGCGCAAACGCGCCGCAAAACTGGACTTCCTCTCCGACGACGATAAGGGCATTCTGCTACGTTGGTCCGACCCCGCCAAGCCACCCACCCGGGAAGTATTTCAGCAGTGGCAAAGCCTCGGCCGCAACGCCGCCGAACAACTGCCCGCCGATAAGATGGCCAGCCTCGCTGAGTTGGGCTCCATCCTCGGCCACGGCGCCGAAGGGAAGGACCCTGCGCGGGCCGGCTATTGGGCCGAACAGACCGTCGCCCTTCTGGAGATCGAACGCGGCCTCGGCGGTGTGAAGGAAGATACCTACCGTGGCCTCTTCCCCCGCTACGAGGAACGCGCTAAACTCGATGAGGTCATCGAAGCGGCGTCCGTGGATCCCAAAGCCTTACAAGCGGTGCTGGACGGCGAATACGCCGGCATCCTGGAGAAAACCAAGGCCATCCTCACGCGCCCGGCCTTCGAGCGCAAGACGCTCCGTATCAAGGAAGAATACCGCAACCAGGTGCTGGAATGGACCCAGATCCTCGGTAAAGAGGGCATCGGCGCCCTGGCCTTCCCGAAGGAATACGGTGGCGAAGACGATATGGGTAAATACGCCTACGCCTTCGAAGCCCTGGGTTACCACGATCTGAGCCTGACCATCAAAGCCGGCGTCCAGTTCGGGCTGTGGGGCGGGGCTGTCGCCAACCTCGGTACCAGGCGCCACCACGATAAATACCTTTCCGCGACCGGCACGGCCGAACTGCTCGGTTGCTTCGCGATGACGGAAACGGGCCACGGCTCGAACGTCCGCGGTCTCGAAACCACGGCGGTGTACGATCCGCAGACGAAGGAATTGATCGTCCATTCCCCCAGCATCGGCGCGGGCAAGGAGTACATCGGGAACGCGATGCACAGTCGCATGGCCGCCGTCTTTTGCCAGCTGATCGTGAACGGGGAGAGCCACGGCGTCCACGCCGTCGTCGTGCCCATTCGCAATGAGGCCGGGGAAGTCCTGGAAGGCATCCGGGTGGAGGACAATGGGTACAAACTTGGTCTGAACGGCGTTGATAACGGCCGGCTCTGGTTTACCCGCGTCCGCGTGCCAGTGGAGAACCTCCTCGATAAATTTGGGGGCATCAGCGAGCAGGGTACCTACGAAAGTGAGATCCAGAACCCCAGCCGCCGCTTCTTCACGATGCTCGGTACGCTGGTGGGTGGTCGGGTCTGCGTCCCCCGCGCGGGCATGAGCGCGGCCAAATCGGCTCTAGCCATTGCCGTGCGGTACGGGTTGCGCCGCCGCCAATTCGCCGCCGACCCACTGAAGGCGGAGACGATCATCATGGATTACCCCAATCAGCAGCGGCGCCTCATCCCGTTAGTGGCCAAGGCCTACGCTACTCAGTTCGGCCTGGATTACCTGCTCGAACGCTACGTCGACCGCACCGAAGAGGATATGCGGGAGATCGAGGCGATGGCCGCTGGCCTCAAGTCGTACGCCACCTGGTTCGCGACGGCCGCCATCCAGGAATGCCGCGAGGCCACCGGTGGCAAGGGCTACCTGGCCGAGAACCGCTTCGCCGACCTCAAGGCGGATACGGACATCTTCACCACCTTCGAGGGCGACAACACCGTCCTCATGCAACTGCTCGCCAAATCCTTGTTGGCGGACTTCAAGAAGGCCTTTAAGGAGGACGGCAACTTCGCCGTCCTGAAGTACATGGGCCAGCGGATGCAGACCATAGTGATGGAGCAAAACGCCTTCACCGTCCGCCAGACCGACCGGGAGCACCTGACGGCGCGGTCGTTTTACCAGCAGGCCTTCGAGTTCCGTTCGCGCCGCCTTACCAGCACGCTCGCGCAACGTTTGCAGGCTTATATCAAGGGGGGCAAATCCGCCTACGAGGCTGGCCTCCGTTGTCAGACGCACATGATCGAGGCCGCCGAAGCCTACGTCGAAGCCCTCATTCTCGACAAGGCGCTGGCGCGGGTGGATAGTTTGGACCGAGCAAACCCGGCCCGCTCCGTACTGAAGAAAACCATTCAGCTTTTTGCGCTCCACACGATTGAAGGGCACCGGGGCTGGTATTTGGAAAGTGGGTACATCGCCGCGAATAAATCCAAGGCCATCCGAAAGGCGGTGGACGTCTTGTGCGCGGAGTTGCGGCCGGACGTTGGCTCGTTGGTGGATGGGTTTGGGATACCGGATGGGTTATTGGGGGCGCCGATTGCTTTGTAGGGGTTGGGACTAATTATATCTTATTTCCCGGATCCTATTTCTCGGATCCTATTTCCCGGGATCTGCCACGACCTTTGGTCACGGCTGATCCCGGGCTATCACGATGATCCCTACCGGGATCGTGTTTTAACAAAACGGATGGTGACGCTTATCTTTGGGAGTCGTCTTATCCGAAAAATGAAACTTATGCAAGTTCGAGAAATACTCTTTACGGCTACCTTTTTGGTCCTTACTCTCCTCGCCGGCTCCCAGATGCTGAACGCTCAGGTGAGTAGCGAGCGGATGAGCCACAGCCGTGGTAATAACGACGCGTTGATCCTGGACCTCCGCACCGCCGACCAGAAGATGGTCACTAAACTGTGGGAAGATTGGACCAAGGAGACTTTTGACGCCAAAACGAAGGGTGTGAAGAAGAGCAAGGGCGAAATGGCCACGCTCAACTTTGTGATGCCCGGGGTATCGCCCGGCAGCAAGGTGGATATGTACAGCAAGGTCGAAAAAGCCGGTAAGGATGGCAGCCAGTTGATGGTTTGGATCGCTACGCCCGATGGCTACGTGAGCGAGCGCCTCGACCGCAGTGAATACTACGAAGCCGAGAAAACGCTGATGCGTTTTGCCCTCGCCGTCAGCCGCGCCCAGATCGATATGGAAGTGGAGGAAGAAGAGGATACCCTCAACGACCTCGAAAAGGAACTCGCCCGCCTCCGCAAGGAAAAAGAGAATTACGAAAAGGACATCCGCGACGCCGAAAAGCAAATCGAAGAAGCTCGCGCCAAGATCGAACGCAACCTGATCGACCAGGAAAATAAAGCCCAGCAGATCGAGCGGCAGATTGATGAGGTGGAGATGACCAAGCGGAAGAAGGAGGACTTTTAGTGTTTTGGTGCTTTGGTATGTTGGTGCTTTAGTGTGTTGGACTGCCAAAGCACCAACATACCAAAGCACCAGAATGAAAGCCTAGAGGAATTGAGCTTCTAAAACCGTAACTCAAGCCTCAACCAAGCCCCAATGCCCAACCCCCTAGCCGTTCCCGACCCCACCGTAGCCGCCCGCCGCCTACTGGGCGCGGAACTCATCACCACCGTCAACGGCGAAGAAACGAGCCTCCTCATCACCGAAGTAGAAGCCTACTTCGCACCGGACGACCGGGCCAGCCACGCCGCCGGTAACAAACGGACGAAACGGACGGAAACCTTTTGGAGCCCCGCCGGAACGGCCTACGTCTACCTCTGTTACGGCATCCACGAAATGATGAACGTAGTGACCGGGCCAGCGGACGCGCCCCACGCCGTACTCATCCGGGCCGGCGCCCCCGCGAAGGGAATCGACGTAATTCGCCACCGCCGCAAACTGACGGGAGATACGCCCCGCCTGAGTAGCGGCCCTGGGGTAGTGACGAAGGCTTTGGCCATTGACCGCAGTTTCAACGGCGCCGACCTATTCGACCCCGCGGGTGAGATCCGGCTGAAATTACAGGCCAAACCACTACCCGAAGCGGAGATTGTGGCCACCCCGCGCATCGGGATCGACTACGCCGGTGAGCCGTGGGTGAGCAAGCCGTGGCGGTACTACGTGCGGGGGAGCAAGTACGTCAGCCGCTTGAATGACTTTAAGGAAACCTAAATGTTGGGCTCCCGCCGGTACTTTTTCCAGAATTTGACGTTCTTCTCGTTGGACTGTCTCTAAAGCAGAGGCCCGTCCTCGATCACCCAACTGCGTATGACCCTTTCTCTGAACCGTTCTGTATTTGTTTTCCGCGCCCTGCGTCTTGGCCTCCTCTTTGCCCTACTGACGCTCGGGACCTACCTCTCCGCCCAGGACGACGGTTTGGTGTACTACGATAATACCTACGACGACCAGATCAAATCCGTCCGCCTCCACGTGAATGGTTTCCCGCACAGTCTGCCCCTCATTGCACTGGACGGCAACGCCGTGCTCCGCCTGTCTTTTGATGACCTACGGGATGAGGTGGTCCGGTACAGCTACAAGTTCATCCACTGCGACCAGGACTGGCAGCCCTCCAACCTCAGCCCGCTGGAGTTCAACTCCGGTTACTCCGTGGATTACCTCGACGATTACGACTTCAGTTTGCGGACGCTCAAGAACTACGTGCACTACGACCTCACCTTCCCCAACCGGAACATGAAGATTGACGCCAGCGGGAATTATCTCCTGGTCGTGTACAATGCCGAGGACGATGAATTTCCCGTCATCACCCGCCGCTTCATGGTGCAGGAAAGCCTGGCCGGCGTGAGTGGCCGGGTGATGCGTCCGGCGGAGGTGGACAAGATCCACACCCACCAGGAAATTGACATGACGGTCAATACCAAGCAGATGAACCTGCGGGCACCCCTCCAGGAATTGCGGGCGACCGTCCTGCAGAATTACCGTTGGGATAATGCCGTAGTGGGTATCGAACCCAACTTCCTGGGCCGCGAATCCGTCCGGTTCGACTACCAGGGGAAGGTCCTCTTTCGTGGTCTCAATGAATACCGGAACCTGGATGTCCGTTCCATCCGCGCCCCCCGCTCCAAAATGGTGAGCATCACCAACGAGGGCGATACCTACGGAATGATGATGGAAGCCCAACTCCCCCGCGGCCGCCGTAGCTACCTGAACTACATCGACTTCAACGGCGACTTCGTAAACATCCGGGACGACGAGGCGCAGATCACCGTGGCCGATGAATTCCTCCAGCAAAACTTCGACCGTTTCCAGGTCGACTTCAACGGGGAGTACATCACGATGACCTTCGTGCTCGATACCGAGAACAAACAGGATAAGGACATCTACGTTTTTGGAGGCCTCACGGAAAACCAACTCAAGCCCGACTTCAAGATGGTCTGGAACCCCACCATCGGTGCCTACGTAGGCCGGGCCCTGATGAAACAAGGATTCTACAATTACCACTTCGTGATGGAACAAAAGCCGGAAGGAAAATCCACCCGCCCCGCCGACCGGCTGGACTACAGTTTCACAGAAGGCAGTCACGACCAGACGGAGAACGACTACCTCGGCCTCATCTACTACCGACCGCTGGGTGGCCGCTACGACCGGCTGGTGGGTTCGGTCAATCTGAATAGTAACGTGAATTGAGGAAGCGTCGATTCGACTCCCGGACACCAGGCCGAGTTTTAGGGCCATCGGCTCCCGACCTCCAGGTCGGGCTTTATTAGGAGGCTAAAGTTATCAGTCTGTAATTGGAAAAATGTGGCCTTGTTGATCTTTTTTCCTGCACCCTCATCCAAAGCAGAAGAGAGACGTAATAGGCTACGGAAAGTGTGAAAGACAAGTGTTGATAGACGTCGTACGCAAAGCATTTGCCCTTTTGTCAGCAACTCGCGGGTGAAGAGATTCCGGTGATGAGCAAGCCTACATAATACCTACCTTTACCCACCCCCAAATAACTTCACGCCCGCCGCCGTTGTCTTTCTCCTGACTATGCAATTTCTCTATCCTTCGTTTCTCTGGGCACTGGCCGCGTTGGCCATTCCCATCATCATTCACCTGTTCTATTTCCGCCGCTTCAAGAAGGTGGCCTTTAGCAACGTCCGCTTTCTGCGGGAGGTGAAGGAGGAGACGAGCATGCGGTCCCGCCTACGGAACTTGCTCGTATTACTGATGCGCTGTCTAGCCCTCGCGGCGCTGGTGCTGGCCTTCGCCCAACCCTTTCTCCCTTCCGAAAAGGAAGTCCTGAAGGGCCGCAAAGCGGTGAGTGTGTACGTAGATAACAGCTTCAGTATGGAGGCCAAAAGTAGCTCGGCTTCCTTGCGCCAAATTGCGGCGGACCGGGCCCGGGACATCATCAATGCCTACGGAGTGGAAGATCGATTCCAGGTGATGGATAACGACTTCGCCGGCCGCAATCAACGATTGGTCGGGCAGGAGGAAGCTTTGCAGTTGGTGGATGAGATTGAGGGCAGCCCCGCTTCCCGCCGCCTGTCGGTCGTCAACGCCCGCCAACGGTCGGCGCTGGGGACGGAGCAAATTGAAAATCGGATCACCTACCTGGTCTCTGATTTCCAGAATAACATTACAGACTTACGGGCAGACAAACTGGACACGAACTACGCCGTCAACCTCGTCCCCCTCACCGCCGTACGGGAGCGTAACGTGGCGATCGATTCCGTATGGTTTGAGGCGCCGGTGCCCCAGGTCAATCAGAATAACTTGCTGCTCGTCCGCGTCCGGAACTACGGGAGCGAAGACCTGGATAATATTCGACTCACGATGAACTACAACGGGCAGAACAAGCCCGAGGGTACCTTGGAGGTAGCCGCCGGATCGTCCGTTATCGACAGCGTTTACCTCAACATCACTCGCCCCGGGGTGGGCCGGGCGACACTGGCCATCAAGGACTTCCCCGTCAATTTTGACGATACCTATCACATCACTTTCCGTACGGCAGATAAGGTTCGCGTACTGAGTATTGATGACGATGGAACCCCCATTCGTAACCTCCGCGCCGCCCTCGGTGGGCTGAGTGTTTTTGCCCCGACCTACGTCAGCAGCCGTAATATTGATTACGGTCGCCTGGGCGAATACGATCTCGTCGTGATGAGTGAGCAACCGTCCGTTGGTTCCGGCCTGGCGGAGCAGTTGCGCCAGTACGTGGAGGGTGGCGGCAACGTCCTCGTCTTCCCACCTAAAAATGCGGACGTGAACAGCTATGGTACCTTCCTCCGCCGCCTCGGTGCCGGTGGTCTTCAGGCCTTCGAAGAGAAGACGCGGGAGGTGAGCAGATTGAACAGTCAGGAATTCGTATTTCGGGATGTCTTCCGTAACCGCTCGGCGAGTTTGCGGCTACCCGTCACTCAGGGTAACTTCCCCATTGGCCGGACGGGCCGCCGGGAGACGTTGCTTACCTACCGGGATGGTTCCGCCGCGCTGGCGAAGTATACGCTTGGTGAAGGCAACGTCTACCTCAACAGCTCCCCCCTGGATGCGGACGTAAGTAATCTGGCCCTCAACGCGGAGGTGTTCATTCCCATGCTCTACAAGATGGGCATCAGCTCCGGCCGCCGCCGCCCCGTGGCCTATTCGATTGGTAAGGACGAGGTCATCCGCACCAATCGTCGCTCGGCCAGCGCGGAGTTGGTTTATAAGCTGAAAGGCCCGGGTGGCGAGTTCATCCCTGAGCAGCGGGTGGTCGATAATTCGGTCCTGATTGGTCTCGGCGGCCAGGTCCTTCAGGCGGGCGTGTACGACCTTACCCTCGGCGATACGATCGTGGATGCCTTTGCCTTTAACTACGACCGCGCGGAATCCGACCTGTCCTACGCCGACGAAACCACCCTCCTCGCCCTCACCGACATCCCCAACGTCACTCTCCTCGACGCCGGCTCCCAGGCTAGCCTCATTGGCGACATCCGCGAACGCAATGAGGGTACGCCACTGTGGCGGTACTTCATTTGGGCGGCGCTTGGTTTCTTTCTGGTGGAAGTTTTGCTGTTGCGTTTTTGGAAGGCGTAGAGATGTCTCCGGTGGATTGGCTTCGCAGTACTTCGTGCACAAGAGAGCAAAGGAGAGATTGGATATGCTGAGATTATTGGCCGTCCAATTAGACTGCGTATGCGTTTAACCCCGTAAGGGGTTCACCTAGTAGACCGGAGTTAAAGGCGCAGCCATCTCGCCCCGGGATTTTGTTACACCAGTCAGATTGTCCCGGAGGGACAAGCAAATTAGCCTAGGGTCAAGAAGGCCGCAGGCCGAACGACCCTAGGTTTTCGTTAACTACGCGACGCAGGCCGAACGCCCCCAGGTTTTCGTTACCCCCACGCCAAAGGCCAAACACCCCCAAATTTCCATTATTCTCCGCAACTTACGCGGAGATAAACCCGTTTATTCTCCGCAAACGGCACCCATGTACATCCACCAATCACCAAATTGGCCCCACTTTACCTACAATCAGGAAGACACCTCCGCGCTTCTAAGCGAAGTCCGCTTTGCCCAGGGGAAGTTACTAGGCAGGGTCCAGGATTGGGGTTTTGACCCCCGGCAAAAGGCGAGCATGCAGACCATCGTTCAGGATGTCGTCACTAATAGCCAAATTGAGGGGGAGGTTTTGCCCGTTGACCAAGTGCGTTCGTCCGTTGCCCAAAAATTGGGATTGCCAGACGCTGGTCTGGTCGCGACTAGCCGTGACGTAGATGGAGTAGTGGAGATGATGCTGGACGCTACCCAACATTACGATCAACCACTGACGAACGAGCGCTTGTGGGCGTGGCACGCAGCCCTCTTTCCCGAGGGTAGGTCAGGGTTATCAAAGATTATTGTAGGCCGGTACCGAGATAATTCAGCGGACGACCCCATGCAGGTCATCTCCGGCTCTTTTGGTCGCCCCAAAATCCATTTCGAAGCGCCGCCCTCTACCCGTCTCTTACCGGAAATGAAAGCTTTGCTGGACTACATCAATGTGACTTCACAAAGAGAAGATCCCATCATTGCTGCTGCCAAAGCTCACCTCTGGTTCTTAACCTTACACCCCTTCGATGACGGCAATGGCCGCATCGCTCGCGCTATCACGGATAGTATGCTTTCTCGGGCGGATGGCTTTAAACAACGATTTTACAGCATGTCTTCCGCCATTTTAGCGGGCAGAAAATATTACTATCGTACGCTGGAATCCACCCAGAAAGGCAATGGCGACATTACCGAATGGATACTTTGGTTTCTAAAGACGCTGGGAACGGCACTTGACGAATCCAATACAATTCTCGCAAACACCTTTGCCAAAGCCAAATTCTGGCAGCGCCACGCCACCCTCCCAATCAACTCACGGCAACGACTGATCTTAAATAAAATGTGGGACGGCTACGCCGGAAAATTAACCAGCTCCCGGTACGCAAAATTCGCCGATTGCAGCCAGGACACGGCCGGTCGCGACGTCAATAAATTAATGGATTGGGGCATCCTAAAAATTGGCCCGGCGGGAGGAAGGAGCACTGAATACCTCCTAGTTAAAGAGGATACTCCCGCTGATTAATAAATAGGCGATAATCGTCTAACCCCGGAAGGGGTTCACCTAGTAGCCCGGGGTTAATGGCGCAGCCATCTCGCCTCGGGTTTTCGTTACGCGTCATCTCGCCCCGGGTTTTCGATACACCAGACACATTGTCCCGGAGGGACAAGCAAGTTAGCCTAGGGTCAAGGAGGCCGCAGGCCGAACGACCCTAGGTTTTCGTTATCTACGTGACGCAGGCCGAACGACCCTAGGTATTCGTTATCTACGTGGCGTCGGCCAACCCACCCCCGGATTTTCGTCCCCCCCAAAATCCCCCCCAAAACGTACCTTAGCCCCATGCTCCTCCGCCAACTCCTGATCACCGACGCCGGCAGCCCCCACAACGGCCAAACATTCGACCTCCGCATCCAGGGAAACGAGATCACCGATCTGGCGCTGACGCTGGTGCCAAGCGATGGGGAAGAAGAAATGACCTTCCCCCAAGGCACCCGTGTAGCCCCCGGTTTCTTTGACGTTGGCGCCTACCTCGGGGACCCCGGCCACGAAGAACGGGAGGACTACGACAGCCTCATCCGCCAGGCCGCCGCGGGAGGCTTCACTTCGGTGGCCGTCCTACCCAATTCGGATCCGCCCCGGCAGTCGGTGACCGACGTGGCCTACCTACTGGGCCGCAATGGGAACGGACCGACCGACCTCCTCCCCCTCGCCGCCCTGAGCCAGGACCTCGCCGGGAAGGACCTCACCCAAATGCTGGAACTCCACGATGCCGGCGCGCCCGCCTTTACGGATGGGGCTAAGAAAAGAGTCAGTGGCAGCCTGTTAAAACGCTCCCTCGAATACGCCAAGGCCGGTGATTGCCTGGTGATGGTGTGCCCCTACGACGAGAACCTCGTCCCCGAAGGGCAGATTCACGAAGGCCCCGTCAGCGCTCGTCTGGGTTTGCCCGGAATTCCGGAAATGAGTGAAACCATCGCCCTGCGGCGGGCGATCGAGCTCGTCCGGTACACGGAGGGGAAATTGATCGTTCATCTACTGTCCACGGCGGCGGGGGTGGAGGAAGTCCGCCGGGCCAAGGCGGATGGTTTAGCCGTCAGCGCTACCGTCAGTGCCCACCACCTTCAATTCACCGTTGAGGAGCTGGCGGGTTTTGATCCCAACTTCAAAGTCATCCCACCACTGCGGGAGGAGGGCGACCGGCTCGCGCTCATCGAAGGCGTAAGGGATGGGACCATCGACGCCATCGTCACCAACCACGTCGCGCGCCACGGGGAGGAAAAGGACCTGGAGTTTTTCTACGCGGACTTCGGTGCCCTCGGCTTGCAGACTGCCTTTGGCCAGTGCCTATCCGTACTGAGTGGCCAACTGAGTATTGAAGAGATCGTCCACAAGTTGGGGGCCGGCCCCCGGGCCCTGCTTGCCCAAGCTCCCCGGCACCTGCGGCAGCGCCAAAAAGCGGAGCTGGTGATCTTTACGACGGAAGGCGAAACCGAATTTTTGGCCGAACAACTACTCGGCAAGACCCAGAATAGCCCCCTGATTGGTCGGCCAGTGGCCGGAAAGGTGCTGGGCGTCGTCAACAACGGGAAGTTCCACGCGGCGAAGTAACTTTGCGTTATGGACATCAGCGTCGTCGTACCCCTGTTTAACGAAGAAGAAAGCCTGCCGGAACTGACGGCGTGGATCGACCGCGTGATGCAGGCCCACAACTTCAGCTACGAGGTATGGATGGTCGACGACGGCTCCACCGACAATAGCTGGAACGTCGTGCAGGAACTGGCCGCCGCCAACCCCAACCTGAAGGGCATCAAATTCCAACGGAACTACGGTAAAAGCCCGGCCCTCTACGAAGGCTTCAAGTACGCTACCGGCGAGGTCGTCATCACCATGGACGCCGACCTGCAGGACAGCCCCGACGAGATCCCCGAACTGCGGCGGATGATCGTGGAGGATGGTTTTGACGTCGTTTCCGGCTGGAAGCAAAAACGCCACGACCCGATTGGCAAAACGCTGCCTTCCAAGTTCTTCAACGCCGTAACGCGTAAGGTGAGCGGCATTCACCTCCACGATTTCAACTGCGGACTTAAATCCTACCGCCTCAACGTGGTTAAATCCATCGAGGTGTACGGCGATATGCACCGCCATATGCCATTGCTGGCGAAGTGGGCGGGCTTCAAGAACATCGGCGAAAAGGTGGTGGAGCACCGCGCCCGGAAGTACGGCTACTCCAAGTTCGGCCTTAGCCGCCTCGTGACTGGTTTTCTGGACCTGATGAGCCTCATGTTCGTCGGTAAGTTCGGCAAACGCCCCATGCACCTCTTCGGTACGCTGGGGACGCTGATGTTCGTCATCGGCCTGAGTAGCGTCCTCTACATCGGCGGCAAGAAGCTGTATTACCTCGCTAATAACTTCCCCAAGGAGCTCGTGACCCAGAACCCCTGGTTCTATATCGCCCTGACCTGCATGGTGCTCGGTACGACGCTGTTCGTGACCGGCTTCCTCGCCGAATTAGTGGTCCGTTCGAGTTCGGACCGCAACCACTACCTCGTGGAAACCGTCCTGACCGCGGCTGGTAAAGAAAAGAAAGCCGTGGAGTTTTAACCCACGCCGGGCGGAGCTGGCTGCTTCCGCGAAATCTCCAGAGATGCTCAGAGTTTACGACGATACTTACTTCATGCGCCAGGCCATCGCCCAGGCAAAAATGGCGGCGGAATCCGGCGAGATCCCCGTTGGTGCCATCGTCGTCTCCAACGACCGCATCATCGCCCGGGGCCACAACCAGACGGAGATCCTGAGTGACGTGACGGCCCACGCCGAGATCATTTCCATCACCGCGGCGGCCAATTACCTTGGCGATAAGTACCTCCACGACTGCACGCTGTACGTGACGCTCGAACCCTGCCCGATGTGCGCCGGCGCCCTGGCTTGGAGCCAGATCAGCCGCGTGGTCTACGGCGCCGGGGAGGACAAACGGGGCTTTATGCGCTTCGGCCGCGAGCTACTGCATCCGAAAACGAAGCTGGAATTTGGTGTCCTGCAGGAAGAATGCAGCCAGCTCATGACCGACTTTTTTGCGCGGCGGCGGCGCTGAGCTTGGGCTATCTTTACTCCGTGCGTTTCCTGATTTTTATCGTCTCCCTATTGTTGTTAGCGGCTCCGGTCGACGGGCAGCCCTACGGTTTCCTGACCTGGTCGGTAGAAGACGGCTTGCCACAGTCCCAGGTCACCGCCCTGGCCGAAGATCAGCGCGGCTACCTCTGGGTGGGTACGAACGGTGGTGGCGTGGCCCGTTTCGACGGCGCCTCTTTCAAAACTTTTGGCGTCGCGGATGGCCTGGCCGATAATTTCATCCGTGGCCTGGCGGTGGACGAAGCGGGCGTGATTTACGCCCTCACCCGCCGTGGTTTCGCGACCTGGCACCCCGACTCCAGTAGTTTTTCTTTGCAAGAAGTGGTGGATGAAAACGGCAAATTATTCGGCGCTGACGCAGGTGCCGTGCGGTGGGGACAGCTACAGGATAACCCCCGAAAGAAGGCATTAGAATTCAGCACCATTGATGCCGTTTACGCTCTGGAACCGGCCAACGACGGATGGCGGGTGGTGCCGGGAGACCAGCTCTTCCAGCAGGATGGCCCCGACCTCCCCCTGGCCAACGGCAACGTGCTGGTGGGGACGCGGACGCAGGGCCTCTTTCTCAATAATCAGCGCGGCGAACCGATCGCCCACTACACCGAAGAGGCGGGGGATTTACCCCACAACCACGTCCTGTCACTACTGCAAGATCGGCAAAAACGCGTCTGGATCGGTACCTCCGGGGGCGGGTTGGTACGGATGATCCCCACCGGCCTTCGCTACTTTGATACGGGCGACGGCCTGGCGGGTAACCGCGTATACGCCCTCCACGCCGGTGGGGGGGGGCGGCTCTGGATCGGTACTTCCCAGAAGGGCATCCAATACCTGGAGGATGGCGAATTCCAACGGCTACCGGGGGAGGACCCGACCTACGGTGCCAAGATCACCAGCATTACGGAAGACGGCGGTGGCCGCATCTACCTGGCTACCGACGGGCGGGGCATTACGGTGCTCGATTCCAACCGGGTCCGGCAACTTAGGCGGCGGTCCGGGCTGGCCTCGGAATACAACCTCAAACTCCTCCCTGACGGGGATAGCAGCGTGCTGGCCGTGAGTTATTCCGAAGGGGTGAATCGCCTGGAGTACTTCCCCGCACGGGATTCCTTTGCCGTCAGCACCGCAGCGGCAGATGGTTTGGTGGAAGGGTTAGCTCCCTTAAGCTTAGCCTCCGCGATTGCGGGGCCAAAGAACACATTGTTGCTGGGGACGACGCGCGGGGAGATCCACCAGCGATCGGTGGCCGGCCTATTCACCCCACGGGTTTTCGGCCAGGATAATGGCTTGCCGCCAGGGAAAGTCTCGGCGCTGGCGTTGCGGCTCGGTTCCCAGTTGTGGGTTTCGATTCAGGGGTACGGCTTGTACTATACCGACCTGCGGGTGAATGACCCTCAGTTTTTTCCGCTACCGGCTTCCTTTCAGGGGGTGAGTACCAATATCTTTCAACTGGTGGTGGACCCCAATCAATCCGCACTCTGGCTGGGGACGGAACGGGGCCTGACCCGGATCTTCCTCAACGCCGACGGGCAGCCGGATTACTACCGTGAATACGGCCGGGCGGAGGGCTTCCTCGGTGGAGAAACCACGCGGGACGCCGTAACCGTCGATAGCCTCGGCCGGCTCTGGTTCGGGACGCTCAACGGGCTGGTCCGGTACGAAGAGGACCGGGGGGATACCTACCTCGCTCCGCCGCCCGTCAATCTGGAGCGGGTCAATTTATTCTACGCGCCGGTCCAAGCGAGCGACTACGAAACGCGGGGTGGGGTGCCGGTTTTCCCTTCCTCAAGTAACCACTTCCAATTCCGCTTTGCGGCGGTGGACCTGACCTACCCCGACCGCCTGCGGTACCGCTTTCGCTTGCGGGGGGAGGAGGCCGAGTGGTCACCACTGACGGACGAGCGGGCGGTGCGTTACGCTGGCCTTAGCCCCGGCCGGTACACCTTCTTGGTAGAAGCGACGACAGACGGGGGGAAGACCTTCGGCGAGGCGGATAGCTACGCCTTCGTGATCGATACACCTCTATTTCGTTCCGGGTGGTTCCTTGCGCTGGCGACGCTGCTGCTGATCGGACTAATCGTTGGGGTAGCGTACGGTATTTATCAGCGCGTCCAGCGGAAGGAGGCAGCCCTGCGGGCGGAGTTGGAAACCCAGAATACCCTGCTGAGCCTTGAGCAGAAGGCGCGGCAATTGCAGATGAACCCCCACTTCATCTTCAATGCCCTCAACGGGATCCGGGGCTTGGTCGACGGCCAGCACGACGCGGAGGCGCGCGCCCAAATCACCAAGTTTGCCACACTGATGCGGGGCATCCTCAACAACAGCCGTCAGGACATGATCACGCTGGAGGAGGAAGTCGACGTACTGCGGGAGTACATTGAGATGGAGCGTTTTTGCCAGAATTTCCCCATCGACTACCGCATCCAAATTGCTGAAGAGTTGGACCCGGAGGAGGTCAGTTTACCGCCCATGTTGCTGCAGCCCTTCGTCGAGAATGCGATCCTCCACGGTTTAGCGGGTAAGGAAAATGGGGGCACAATCACCATCAGTTTCTCTTTGCGCGGCCGCAGGATGCGATGTCTGGTGGAGGACGATGGCGTCGGCAGAAAGGCTGCCGCGGCCAAAAAGGTCAACCGGGCGGCGAACCACAAGTCCGTCGCGGTAGAGGTGACGGGGGAACGCTTACGCGCCGCGGGTGGCTCGCTGGCCATCTCCGACCGGGAGGGTGGGGGCACAGTGGTGGAGGTCGTTACGCCGGTGGAGACTTGGTGAGGTTGAAGCTTAAGGCCGTAACCGGTAGAACCTAGGCTTGGTTTTTGGTTTTACAGGGTATCAGATCCCTGCCATTTGGATTACCCTTTATTCAATTTCCAACGCTCCTGATATGTGGAATAATTCAGTTGAACTTTTATTTACACTTGGTTTGCTGGTGGCTTTTGCTGGTTGCTCGCCTTCTTCCCCGGCACCTGCGGCAGCGCCCGTAACAGCGGAAAGTGAATCGGTGAAAAATTACCCCGCCTACGGAAACGTCAAAAAAATGGACGACCGGCTGGATGCCCTGATTGCACCCGGGCAACGGATGGAATTACTGGGTAGCGGATACGACTGGTCCGAAGGGTTGGTGTGGGTGGATGAATATGATTTTTTATTGTTCTCCGATATCCCAAAAAATAAGGTGCATAAATGGTCGGAAGCCGAAGGGGTGACGGATTACCTGGAGCCTTCGGGGTTTACGGGGGCATATTCTTCCTCCAAAGAACCAGGCTCCAACCGGCTGGTGATTGACCCCGCGGGAAAGCTGCTTCTCTGCCAGCACGGTGACCGCCGCATCGCGAGGATGGAGGCGCCGCTGGATGCGCCCGAAGCGAAGTTCACTACCGTCGTCGCTGAGTACGAAGGCAAGCGTTTGAATAGTCCGAACGACGCGATTTATCACCAAAATGGCGACCTGTACTTTACGGACCCACCCTACGGCTTGCCCGGGGTGGGGGAGAGCAGTTCGAAAGAATTGGATTTTCAGGGCGTCTACCGCCTCCCCGCCGACGGTGGCCCGCTGCAGTTGCTGACCAAAGAACTCGACCGACCCAACGGCCTGGCGTTTACGCCGGACCACCAGCACCTGATCGTTGGTAACTCCGACCGCGCTAATTGGAATTGGACGAAATATCCGGTCAAGCCTGACGGTTCCCTGGGTGCCGGCAAAGTCATCTGGGAACAACAAACTTGGGCGGATGAAGGAGTTGGTGGCCCCGACGGCATGCGGATGCACTCCAGTGGCCACCTCTTCGCCACTGGGCCGGGCGGTGTACTGGTTTTTCACCCGGATGAAACCCTGCTGGGCATCATCAAGACCGGGCAAAAGACGGGGAACGTTACTTTTGACGGCGAAGAGGAGTACCTGTACATCAATGCGGATAGCTTGTTGCTGCGGATTGAGTTGTTGCCGTTGACGAAATAAAAAGCCGATTGCCCGAAGGCTGTTTATTCATGTTTTCGTTACCAATGGGTAAATAGGTTACCCCAAAATTAATTTGATACTGATATGAAAGCCATCCTAGTTGAAGATATGCCGCAAGCCCTCAAGGCGCTGCAGGCTGATTTAAAAACCCATTGCCCCGACGTTGAGGTGATCGGGACGGCTGATAGCGTCGTCAGCGCCGCCAAATTGTTGCGGACCGCGAAGCCGGATCTACTTTTATTGGATATTAATCTCGGTGATGGGACGAGTTTTGATATTCTGGAGATCGTCCCCAACCTGAAAGCCCAGTTGATCTTCATCACGGCTTCGGACGAATACGCCATCAAAGCCTTCCGCTTCGCTGCCGTAGATTACCTCTTGAAGCCCGTGGATGGCGAGCAACTGAAGGATGCCGTTAACCGCGCCCGGGAGCGGGCCGGCGAGGTCGATACGGCCAGCCTGGATTTGCTAAAGGAAACCATCCGCGAGCCGAATAAGCTACCAGAACGCATCAGTTTGCATACTTCCGAAAATATAATGTTGGCGCGGATTGAGGACATCATCCGTTGTGAATCTGACGGCAACAATACCCGGTTTTTTATTCAGGGGGAGAAGTCCGTGTTTGTCACCAAGACCCTCAAGCACTTCGAGCGTTTGCTGGCGGACCACCATTTCGTGCGCATCCACCAGTCGCATTTGGTGAATTTTCGGCATATCGTGGAGTTCAAAAAAATTGATAGCGGGTACCTAAGGTTGACGAATGGGGATGAGGTGCCGGTGGCTAGTAGGAAGCGGGCGTTGGTGGTGGAGATGTTGCGGTAGGTGCGGAGACCCGACCTCCGGTCGGGTTGTCTATCCTCCTCTACTTTACCCGACGAAACAACAAATCATATGTCGGATTCAGATAGGTCCCATGCCAGTCCTCCCAGTAATCAACAAGATTAGCCTTTACGGGATTATTTAAAATATACCACATCACCAAAGTGAACTTTCCTTTACGAACGTCCCTATCGTAGTATTCATCATCCCAAAAGGGCTGGCCCGTTAAATTTAGAATGCGATTGCAAGTTAAGGCAGTAAATGTCTTGGTCGCTTTCATGAGCGGGCCAGCAGGGATATCGTAACCGGTTTTACTTTGTGCCAGTACATGTACGTGGTTCCCCATCACACATACTGCATATACGAGAATTCCCTTATTCTCCGCCAGAAATAGCCAAGACTTAATTACGATGTCCGCTAATTTTTCATCCTGTAGATGGTAAGGTGAATTTGGGTTTTTCTCTAGTTCGCTGTCGTAAAGTTCCTCAAATTTAGCTTCTCCATCTAAAAGTAATTCAGTTTTTCGAATTTCGTAGACTTCATTAGGCACACTGTTCAGGTTTAAGATAATATCTATTTTTATGTTTTGTCGCTGAAGTCTTAAATCCTGAACTTGAGACGCGGTTAGTGCACCCTTTAACCGGTAGATGATGTGCATCGGGATGTCACGAAAAGGGCGATGAGGTAGTTTTTTGAATTCGCGTGGAGGCACTCTTTTTGAGAATTTCGTTAGTTTAGAATAGGATTGCCCTCTAAGTTTCGTTGGGGTTGTTTAATGTATGTTGATGAATTTTAAGGCATAACCCGACCGGAGGTCGGGTCTCCAAGTGAAGGAACCGCCCTACCAACCCAACAAAAACCCATGCTTCACCACCCCAAGCTCCAACCCCAAAAAATCCTCCCGAAAATTCGCTACCTCAACTTCCGTAAACTCCGGTTCCGTATGCGTAGTCGTCAGCACCACCACCGGGCAGCCGGCGTTGTTGGCGGCCTTTGCGCCCGTCACGCTATCCTCAAAAATGATGCAATCTTGTAAGCGGACGTTGATGCCATCGGCGGCTTGCTGGAAGACCTCTGGGTTGGGCTTGCCCTTACTGACCATGCCGGAGTGGACAATGTGGCCCATATACTTTCGAATACCCAAAGCATCGATCACAAATTCCGCGTTTTCCTTGGGGCCGGCCGTACCGACGGCCATGGGGATACCCAACTCTGCGGCCCGCTCGATGAACTCCAGGGTGCCGGGGACGATGTTCTCCTGAATTTCCTCGGCGAAGATCTCCCGGTAGGCAGCTTCCTTATCCCAGGCGATCTGGACGCGCTCCTCGTGGGTGAAACGGTCGCCGAAAAGGCGTTCGAGGATTTCCAGGTTAACGCCGTGGATCTCCTCTTTCACCCGTTCCAGGCTGTAATCCAAGCCCAGTTCCTTCAGCTTACGTTGCCACGCGCGGTGGTGGACCATCATGTTGTTGACGAGCGTTCCGTCGATGTCGAAGAGGAGGGCCTGGAAGGTGAGGTTCATGGGTTGGTAGTTTTGGCAAATGTAGGGAAGTCGGTTTTTTGAGTTACGAGGTGCAAGTATCGAGTTGCAAGTTGCGAGTTGAAAGTATCGAGTTGAAAGTTGCAAGTGAGGGTACTCGACACTCGCAACTTGATACTCTCCCACTCGCTACTTGACACTCGCAACTCGCAACTCTCTCACTGCAATAAAAGCCCTTACCTTTGCGTCCTTAAATACGACTAACCCCAACCACCCGATGCAGAAGTTTTTCCCCCTTGCCGGCCTGTTCGCCGTGTGTTTAGCTTTTGGCTGTAATAGCCAGAAAGTGGTGACCATGCCCGAAACGGAAGTCCGTGACCTCCCCGAAATGACCGTCACGCCGGAGGCCAATGGCGTCATCGACACCGAAGCCACCGAGCCGGAAATTGCCAACGAGCGGCCCCGCTACAACCCCGCCGCCACCCGCGTACACGATCTGCTGCACACCCGCCTGGACGTGCGTTTCGACTGGGAACAGGAAATGGTGATCGGCCGCGCCGTACTCACCCTGACACCCATCTTCAAGCCGAGCAAGGAGGTGACCATCGACGCCAAGAACTTCGATATTCTCCACATCAAAAATGGTGCGGACAAAGACTACGACTTCCGGTACACGGAGGATAAGCAGCAAGTGGTCGTTACCCTGGACCGCGAGTACAAGAAGGGGGAGAAATACGACCTCGTCTTCACCTACAAGGCCACCCCCGCCGAAAGTGGTGGCTCCGCCGCCATTACCTCGGATAAAGGACTCTTCTTCATCAACCCCCGCGGTGAAGAGGAAGGCAAACCCCGCCAGATCTGGACCCAGGGCGAGACCGAGCACAACAGCCGCTGGTTCCCCACCATCGATAAGCCAAACGAGCGGACGACCCAGGAGATGTACATCACCGTGGACCCGAAGTACAAGACCCTTTCCAACGGTAGCCTCATCAGCAGCACGAACAATGCGGACGGCACACGGACGGACTACTGGAAGATGGACCTACCCCACGCGCCCTACCTCTTCATGCTCGTCGTTGGTGAATTCGACATCGTAGAAGACCAGCCCTGGAACGGCAAGCCCGTCAACTACTACATGGAAGACGGCTGGAAGGACCACGCCAAGGACATCTACCCCTACACCCGCGAAATGCTGACCTTCTTCAGCGACCTGACCGGCGTAAGCTACCCCTGGCCCAAATACAGCCAGGTAGCCGTGCGCGACTACGTATCCGGCGCCATGGAAAACACCTCCGCCGTCATCTTTGGCGAATTCATGCACGGGACCAAGCGCGACCTCATCGACGTGGACCGCAACGAAAAGATCGTCGCCCACGAGATGTTCCACCACTGGTTCGGTGACTACGTGACCTGCGAAAGCTGGGCCAACCTGACCCTCAACGAAGGTTTCGCCAACTACAGCGAGTACCTCTGGATGGAAGAAAAACACGGCAAAGACGCCGCCGAAGCACACATGCTCGACGAGCGCGGCGGTTACTTCGGCAGCGTCCGCCGCGGCGACGCCCACGAACTCATCTTCTACGGCTACGAGTCGCAGGAAGATATGTTCGACGCCCACAGCTACAACAAGGGCGGCGCCGTCCTCCACATGCTGCGTAATTACGTGGGTGACGAAGCCTTCTTCGCCTCCATCGAAAAATACCTGACCGACAATCAGTACTCCGCCGTCGAGGTGGACGAGCTCCGGATGGCCTTTGAGGACACGATGGGCGAAGACCTCAACTGGTTCTTCGACCAGTGGTTCCTCTCCGCCGGCCACCCCGCCCTCAAGCTGGAAACCGACTACGCCGATGGGATGGTAAAACTGACCGTCGAGCAGGAGCAGGACACGGAAGGCAACGTGCCCGGCGTCTTCCGCCTCCCCACGCAGGTGGCTGTTTTGACGAACGGAAGTACCGTCCCCGCCATATACGACATTGTTGTGGACCAGCGCAAGCAGACTTTTACTTTCCCCTCTAGCGTGAAGCCGGACGTAGTGATCTTCGACCCCCAGCATACGATTCTGGCTAACTACAATTACATTAAGTCCACCGACGAGCTCGCCGCTCAGTTCAAGGGGGCCCAAAGTTACATCGACCGCCACCTGGTCGTCCAACGCCTTGGCCTGAAGGACGATGATGCCGCCAAAACAGCTACGCTGACGATGGCGCTGAAGGATCCTTTCTACGCCGTTCGCGCCCTCGCCATGGACGCCATCACGACGCCAAACGCGGAGCAACTGCGCCTTATCACGGAGATCGCCAAAAGCGACAGCCGGAGCAGCACCCGCGCGGCGGCCATCTCCATGCTCAGCGAAATGGAGGATGCCGATAAGGCAACCATCAAGATGATCGCCGAGCAGGCCATTCAGGCCCAGCCTTACCCGGTTGTAGCCGCCGGCCTCGGTGCCTTGGCCAACATCGATCCGAAGAGTGCCGTCCGGACCGCCGAGAAAATGGAGGCGCTGGATAACTCCACCATCGCCGCCGCCATCGCGGAACTATACGGTAAGGCCGGTGACCTCAACAAGCTGCCTTACTTCGAAGAGAAGATGAAGAAGGGTGAAGGTTTCGAGATCATCAACCTGATGAGCGCCTACCAGTCCCTCCTCAGCAAGGCCGACGACGCTAAGCGCAACGAAGGCGTGGCGGGCATGAAGGCCATGGCCCTCCTGCAGACGAGCAGCCCCTGGCGCCGCCTCGCCGCGACGGCCGCCCTCAACGATATGCGTGATGCCGCAAAAGAAGCCGGCAAAACAACCATCGCCGACGAGCTCAAAACCATGATCGACGAGATCAAGGCCGCCGAAACGGAGCCGCAGCTGAAGCAGATCTATGGCCGTTTTGGACAGTAGAGAGTAATGAGGTGCGAGTATCAAGTTGCAAGTGTCTACACTCGATACTTGCTACTTGTAACTCGCAACTCGCAACTCGCTACTAAATACTACCAGACTAAGAAACGCGTTTTACTCTCCACATCCCCGCCCCAAAACTGAATGAACAAACTCTTCCTTCCCCTCTTCGTCCTTCTTTATTTTACGGCGCTGCCGCAGGTGCAGGCACAGTTGCAGATGCGCGGTGTGGAAGTGGGCCCGTGGGTAGGGACGGCCGTTTACTTCGGTGACCTGAATACCGACTTTAAGCTGAACCGGCCCGGTTTGGCGGGAGGCATTGGCGCGCGGTACAACTTTAACCACCGGCTGGCCGTCAAAGCCAGCGTGAACTACGGGCGCATCGAGGCGTACGACAGCGACAGCGATAATCCCTTTGAGCTGAACCGCAACCTCAGCTTTCAGAATGACGTACTGGATGGCACCCTTCAGTTAGAATTCAACTTCCTCAACTACATCCACGGGCACCGGGAGTACTGGTTCACCCCTTACGCTTTCGCCGGTATCTCCGCCTTCACCCACAGCCCCAAGACCATCGCCGATGACGGCCGCACGGTCAGTTTGCGGGAACTCGGGACCGAAGGGCAAATGCGGGGTGATGAGTACGCCATCATCAATATGGCCGTGGCCGGCGGCGTCGGTTTCAAGTGGGACATCACCTACGAGATTAGTATGGACATTAGCGCCGGTATCCGCGCCGGCGGTACGGATTACCTTGACGACGTCAGTACCAGCTACCCAGACCGGTCCGACCTCTTACGCAACCGGGGCCGCGACGCCTTCGAGCTCTACGACCGCAGCCTGATGGTCAACCAGGAGGGAGAACGCATCGACCGCGCTGGCGAACAGCGGGGAGACGATACGGTGAAGGATGTCTACATCTTCGCTGGCTTCGGTGTCAATTACTACTTCGGCGACGTCCGCTGTCCGGGACTGGGTGGGAAGCGCCGCTAGGTCTCTGCCCGCTGACGGAGTAATCTTCGCTGGCCCTCCTATCTTTGGCCCATGGTTCAGCAGTATACGTTCACCCTTGCTGCCCGGCGGCGAGGTTACCATATTATTACGCGGGAAGTTCTGGAGCACCTAAGTGACTTGCCCGAGGCTGGTTTCTTGCACCTCTTCATCCAACACACTTCCGCGGCCATCACCATCAACGAGGCCGCTGACCCGGATGTGCTCGTCGATTTTGAATCGGTCTTCAACCACCTCGTTCCCGAGAACTTGCCCTTCCTCGTCCACACCATGGAAGGGCCGGACGATATGCCAGCACACATCAAAGCGGCGATGATTGGGCATAGTGTGACCATTCCCATCACAAAAGGCCGCCTTAACCTGGGAACCTGGCAGGGACTCTACCTCTGTGAGTTCCGGAACCGGGCTAGCGGGCGGCGCCTGGTCGCTACGGTTTACGGATAGGTCTAGCCTTCTAAGGGCGGCTCCTTGGTAATCACGTCGGGTAAAATGTAAGTACGGTAACCCTCCCGCGGGTCGATCAGCGTTGGGTAGTAGTCCGGCCCCACTAGTCGGCCACCAATCTTCTCGGCCGCCCGGGCTGACCGGTAGTTGCCGGCAGCAATATTTAGGCAGGCCTTTTTCCCCTGCGCGGTAAGGTGGGCCACCATCAAACTCTTCATTTCCCGGTTGGTACGGCCACCCCAGTACGCACGGGCGAGGACGGTCCAGCCAATCTCCACAATATCCGTGTGGGTGGGGAGCGGTTGGAAGCGGCTCGAGCCAATCACTTCTTCCGTATTAAGATCCTCTACGAGCAGACAGCCACCGGATTTAAGGGACTGCTCGAAAAACTCCGCGAATACCTCTGGTAGGTACCTTTTGGCCGGGTGCTGGTCCCAGATCAACGGATCATGGGTGACGGCGTAGAATGCCGCCCGGTCTTCGGCGCATAGCGGTCTCAGGCGAATGGTTTTGCCAGTCAGGGTTGGTTGGAGGTCCATAGTTTTTGATTACCGCACCTGGAAAAGGGCATTCCCAAACAACAACTTCCCCTCTTCCCAAAAACCCCGGTAAAGCGGATTGTCCACCAGGTAAATAACTTGCCCTGCACCCATGTCCTGCACGCCAAAGATCAGTGTCTCCTGGATGGCGGCCTTCGCCTCCGCACCGATGAATCCGGAAATGGTGGGGTTCGTCCGCACGCGGCCGGCGTTTACGCCCTTGTCGAGATAGTCGTAAGTATCGCTGCCGGTCTTCAGGCTGAAGTACTGGCTACCGATCCCAAAACTTAGGGGGTGGGTGTTGTCCAGTTCTACCTCCACCACGGCACCGGGGTTGTAGGTGCTAATGAAGCGGCGTTCACGGCCGGCGTAGGGGAGGAGGCGGTGGTCGCCCGGTGCGGCCTTTGCCTCGTCCGCAGCATCGTCTTCCTTTTTATCATCCTTACCACCCTTCTTTTTCAGGTCAAAGCCATCCATCTTTTGGAGGGAGGCATTGGCGCTGCCGATGGCAATTAGCTTGCCGCCGGCCTTGATCCAGGTTTGCAGCTCGTTCGCTACTTTGCCGAAGTCGTAACGCCCCTCCGGTAGTACCAGCACGTCGAAGTCACCACTGAGGACGTCATCCACGTCCTCCGGGCGGAAGACGCTGGCGGGGTAATCCAACTCCCGTTCAAAGTACCACCACACCTGTCCGAATTGGTTAGGGTCGACATTCTCACCGCCCAGGATGGCGACCTTAGGCTGACCTACCAGCCCATAACGGCCGTTTCCGAGGTCACCGCCTTTGGTGCTGAAGCCGGTCTGAAGCAGCTTGAGCATTACCCCGTGTTGTTCGGCCGCGCTATGCACCTTATTCACGTACTCTGCCGTGTTACGGTTATCCGCTTTCGTGATGATGATGGAGCCAGCGGGGTAATTGGCCTGGCCGAAGCTGAAATCGTTCCCCGCAGTTCTTACTTGAACCCCGTGCCGGGCTAGTTCGCCCAGGATAGCTACGGAAGTAACGTCCTCCCAGGGGATGACGATGGCGTAGGCGCTCGCCATCTCGGCTACGCTCGGTAAGCTAGGGGCTGCGACCGGTCCGAAAGGCTCGGTCTTCACATTGATCCGCGATTTACTCGCGTAGGCGTCCAACCCGTAGGCGAGGGGAACGGACCAGCCAGTAATGTCGTAAGTCACGGAATCCTCCACCGTCGCGTCCGGGTCAAAGAGTACCTGCGTCAGTACGGACCGCGGCTGGTAAGCGGAAACGATTAGATCACCTGCGGCTACTCTCGTGTCGGCCGTGGCGCCGGTCCGGTAGCTGTACATCCGGCCCGTATGCTTTCCCGTGGCCCGTCCGTAGTGGATCCCGTTGCGGTCCAGCAGCTCCCGCAGTCGGCGCATTTTTCCCGGAGCGGTGGTCCCCGGCACGACGTAGGTCACATAATCTCCCTGTGGCCCGGCCTGGCTATTCTTGAAGTAGCGGCGGAAGTTTTCGGTGATCCGGTCACTTTCGCGGCTGGCGATCTCAACGGTGCTCAGCGAGGTAGTGGTATGGTGCTCGATGCGGTCGCTCAGCGTCAGCGTATCTCCATTGGGTAGGTCGATGGCGCGCCCGGCCCGGCCGTGTCCGCCCTGTTCGTAGGTCATACCGATCGATCCGTTGAAGGTAGGGTAGGTGTCGCCGTAGCTCGGGTAGAGCAAATCGAAGCGTTCCCGCGTAAAGTAAAGCCAACCTTCCCGGTCGAAGTAGCTAGCGTGGTTCTTCCCGATCTCCGTCTGAAATTCACATTGCCAATCCGTGATGTATTCGTGAAAGGGCGCTGCCGCGGGTGCGAAGTAATAGGGGCTGGTGTACCCCTGCTCGTGAATATCGGCGTGAATGTGGGGCATCCACTCCTTGTAAAGGACCATCCGTTGGCGACTTTCTACCTGGGTCTGCCAGGCCCAGTCCCGGTTAAGGTCAAAAAGGTAGTGGTTGACGCGCCCGCCGGGCCAGGGCTCCCGGTGTTCCTTGGCGTTAGGGTTCGTATCCGGACGGCGGTTACTGACCTGCCGGTACCAATTGGTGTAGCGATTGTAGCCATCAGGATTGAGGCTGGGATCGATGAGCACAATGACGTTCTCCAGCCAGGCGAAAGTCCGTCGGTTAGTCGGGTCCACCAATTCGTGCAGTACCCGCATACTGGCTTCGGAGCCCGCCGCTTCGTTGCCGTGTACGCTGTAGGAAAGCCACACAATGGCGATGTCCTCGAGCTCCGGATCGACCTTCCCTTCCAGTAGACCCGCCGCCCGCAGATTGTTCTCTCGAATCGCATCAATGCGGGCAAGATTCTCCGGCGTACTGATGGTCGCCAAAAGCAGGGGCCGCCCCTCGTTCGATCGTCCGTATTCCTGCAGGGAGACGCGGTCACTCTTCTCCGTCACGTGCTCGAAGTAGTCGACCAATTGGTGATGGGCCGTAAAGGTTTCGCCCAAAGCATGCGGTAGGAACGCACTCGGCGAGGAGATGTCCTGAGCTGATACGAAGGAAGTAAGCAGAATTGATACAAGGAATAGCAGACTACGCATGGGATATATTTATCGAGCACCACAAGGTAAGACCTGCTCGTAGACCGTCCCATCACGGTGTATGGTAATAAGTCACCCCGACCGAACTACTTGGCATATAGCCCCGACGCCTCAATCTCTCTGGCCACCGCGTCAGGAACGAGGTAACGCGCACTCAATCCCTCCTTCAACGTTTTCCGGATGTAGGTGGCCGAGAGGTGCATCAGCGGTGCATCGTAGATGGTCACCCGCCCGTGGGTAGCCAAGTCCCCTGGTTCGTACCCCGGCCGGTTGTAAACGTGAATGTCGTAATCCCGCAGAATGATGTCGTGGTTTTTCCACTTGTGCAGCGTAGCTAAGTTGTCCGTACCCATGATGAGGGCAAATTCTCGGTCCGGGTACTTATCCCGCAGCACCGCTAAGGTGTCGATGGTGTAGGAGGGCTTCGGCATCGTGAACTCCACGTTGCTGGCCTTCAGATTTGGCGTGTCGCCGATGGCGAGTTCCACCAGGTGGAGGCGGTCGTGATCACGCGCCAGGCTGGCCCGTTCCTTGAACGGATTCTGGGGGCTGACGACCATCCAGACCTCCGTCATTTCCGTCTTCGTCGCCATGAAGTTGGCCAGGATCATGTGCCCGACGTGCACGGGGTTAAAGGAGCCGAAGAACAGGCCGATCTTACGTGTTGCCATAGGAGGGGTAGAATTCTAAGCGCTTGCGGGGAGTGTACAATCACGGAGTAAAAAGAACCCTTCGTTCCCCTTCTCCTGGTAGAGCGGCATGAGCAGATAACCATCCTCCGGGCTACGGATCTCGCCCCTTACGTCGCGGGCGATGACCGCCCCCTTCTCAACGGGTTGAAAGTTGACGTAACCCGGGTCCATTTGGAACCCATCCGATTGCGTGATGTGATGGACGTACACGAGGTCCGTCAAAAGAGGCAAGTTAGCCGCGGCTTCTTGCAGTAATTCATCGTGGTACGTTCGTACGTCTTCCGGCCGGACGCAGCCCAAAGCCCGGATCAAACTAAGGACGGCCGCCAGCGAGAGTTCAATGGACTCCGGATCCTGGTGCCCTCCCGCCTCGAAGGTGACGGCGCGGATGGGGAAATTGGTCTTAAAGTTGTTCCCCCGGAAGTAGTGCAGCGTCGTCCCCTGCAAACCACTCAGCATTCCCTTGATGACGGGGACGAACATACCCGCAGCCAGATCCAGACTAGGGCGATCGTCTCCGGTTATGGAGAAGATCCCCCCACTTGCGGTGGTAGTGTGGAGATCGATCAGGACGAGTTCACTCAGGGGCGCCTCCTCCACGGCGGTCTCGATGCAGGCCAGGAGCTCGTGGAGTTCCCGATCCTCGGAGGTGGCGAAGGACCGTTCCCCGTCCGGTGCGGGCCGCCAAATACGGTTGAGGTCGGTATCAATGTAGCGTACTCCCTGAGACAGTGCCTCCAAATTCCCCCGTAGGGCCAGCAATTCTCCACGAAAGGTGAAACCGGGATTGATGTCCGGTTCTTCCGCCAGGAGCTCAAACAGACGCTCCAGCGCCCGGACACCAGCTGGCTCATTACCGTGGATGCCCCCAATGGCCACGACGAGCGGGCCCGGTTCGCTACCGCGATAATGGCCAATTATTCGGCCGGGGAGAGCGTCTTGCATGCAGGGGGGATCTGTGTTTTGAGTGCTTAAATTAATCGCCGCAGGCTAAAAGTAAAAAGCGAGGGCGATAAACTGGCTGAGGAACCCAACGGTGTAACCCGTGTAGAGTTGAAAGTTATCGTGAGCCTTCAGCGCCAGACGCGCGGTACCCACCAGCCCGGCCAACAAAATCACGATCAGCGCCACCAACGGCACGCTGATGGAAAGGCTACCAATGTCAATACCTTCCCCCCGGAAGATCCAGGCGGAGATCATCGCCATTCCGGCCAGGCCGCCCATCCCGACGGCGTGGAGGCTGATCTTATCCATCACGTTGATCACGAAGGCCACCGCCAGACCAATGACTACCCCCAGCAAAAAGGCCGAGAAAATCGTAGGCGTCTGCGGCTCCTGGCTGAGGTTGTAGTAGATCCAGAAGTAGATGATCATGACCATCAGCAGGGGGCCGATCCGCTCCATCTTATCCTCCATCATAATGCTACTCACCATGTTGAGGAGTCGCATGATGATAATGGAAATCACCGGGATGACGGCCGTGTACAGCACCATCATCAGCAGCGTGAGCAGCGTCCGCTCGCTCCCAAAATCGTTGCTGCCAAAGAGAAAGGGCTTGATCATCACCAACAGCAAGAACATGTAGGTCGGCACGAACAGTGGGTGGAAGATTCCACTCACGATCAGTGCCCACAGAGGGCCAGGTAATTTTTTGCTGGGCTGGGTAGCAAGGGTCATAAATCAAAGGTAGCGTTTTGCCGGCCGGTGTTGCGTTTACCGGAACAGCCGGAAAGTCGTCCGACGGTTCTGTTCCCGGCCCGCAGGGGTGTCGTTGCCGGCAACGGGTCGCGCTTCGCCGTAGCCAAGCGTTGAGATGCGGGATGCTTCAATCATTTTTTCCCTCACGAGGTACTCCTTTACGGCTGCCGCGCGCCGTTGGGATAGCTCCAGGTTATCGGTCTCTTCCCCCACGTCATCGGTGTGGCCCGCCAATTCTACCCGGAGTTCAGGGCTGGATTGTAACGTGGCTGCGAGGCGGTCCAGTTCGGCGAAGGAGACCGGGAGGAGGTCCGCGCTACCGGAGGTAAAGAGGACGTTTTTGAAGGCGATCGAGCCATCCGTCTCGTTGGTCTCCACCGTTTCCACTTCACTGATTTTACTCAGGGCAATCTTGACCAGAAGCGGGTCGTTGGCAGTTCGCCCTTCGGCTACCGTGAAGCGTTCGGAAGCAAATAAGTAACCTTCCCGGTCGACGGTAAACGCGTACTCCGCCCCGGCGGGCAGTACGGTGAGAAAGCGCCCCCGTTCGTCCGTACTGCGCACCTGCGGCAGCGCCTGATCATCCAGTGCCTGAATGCTGACTTCCGCTACGAGTGGCTGGCCGGTTTCCGCTTCAATCACTTCCGCAGCTACATAAGTTGCCGGGCGCGGCCGCAGGTGCGGTGGAAGTGGGAAAGACCAAACGTCGATCTGAATGGCCTCCGTCGTTTCATCGTAGTAACGCTTACTGAAATAGGCTTCCGTAGCTTCGAGCGGGATGAACATATTGGTCTCATTAGCCGCCGTATTGATGGGGTAGCCAAGGTTCTGAGGTGGGGAAAAACGGTTGTCAGCACCCAGTTTGGTGACGAAAAGATCGTCCCCACCAAGGCCAGGGTGGCCGTCACTGGTAAAGTAAAGCGACCGCCCGTCCGCCGCCCAGAAAGGATACTGCTCGTTGCCCTCAGTGTTGAGGGCCGTCAGCGGACCGGGTTTGGACCAACCGCCGTCCGGAAGGCGCGCGCTGATGTAGAGATCCGCTCCGCCGGTGCCACCGGGTCGTTTGCTAGTGAAAACGAGGTAACGGCCGTCCGCGCTTAGCGAGGGTTGCGATTCGTAGTAGTCCGTGTTGATGCCAAATGACTGGATGGCCGTGCCTGCCGTAAACTGACCCTCGCGACGGGTGCTCTCGTACAGGTCGCAGCCTTCGCGCGGGCCCGGCTGGTTGCAGCTGGCGTAGACGAAATAATTGCCGTCGGCGGAAACGGACTGTGCCCCTTCGTCGTACTCCGTATTGATGCCGGGAAGGGGAGTGGCTTCGCTCCAGGAGCCATCCGGCTGCCGGTCGCTCACGTAGAAATCTTCCTGCCTTTTCTTGACGCGGCGGGTAAAGATGAGCTGCTGCCCGTCCGTACTCAGGGTAGGGTGGTACTCAAAACTTTCCTTAGTGTTGACGCCTCCCACGACCGGTGCGGGTGAGAAGTCGACGGGGTTGCGGGCAATACTGTCCGCAATAATTGCCCGGCGGAGCAAGGTTTTTGCCTTGGCAAGTTGCTGTTCGCTACGCCCCTTCGTTTCCTGGTAGGAGAGATACTGCCGGTACGCATCGAGGGCGCCGGAGAAATCACCCGCCAGGCTGAGTACGGACCCTAATTCAGCGTACGGCCTCCCCTTGGGGTCGGGGGTGACGCTGATGCCCTTGCGAATATCCGCGGCGGCGGCTGTGTACTGACGCCGTCCCTTCTTGGCCAGAGAACGGAGGTAGTAAAGTTGCTCATTGTCCGGCTGCTTTTCGATCAACGGGTTGAGTTTGCCGATCGCAGCGGACCATTCCTGAGCGTCGAGATCCATCCGGGCGGCAGCCAGTTGTTGGGTCTCCTTTTTGTTGAAGGTGTTGCTTCCTCGCTGCGCCGTTGCGCAACTGCTAAGGGTGAGGAGTAGGAAAAGGTAGAGAGGGAGGCGCATGGTGGGGTTTGATGTCCGCGAATTTTTGCTTTAACGCCAGCGCCTGGGAAGTTGTTACCGGTTGGACGAAAGGGAGGTCTCCAAGCCGAGAAAGCCCCGCACGGAGTTTCCGGGCGGGGCTTTTCTAGGCCAGTATCTTCAGGCGGTGGATAGTAGCAGAAGCTGTTTAGATGGCCAGGGCCACAGCTTTAGGTTGTTCCACCGCGGGGCTAAAATCCTTGCCCGCGAGTTTGAACTGTTCGGCTGCCTTTTCCTTATGGCCTCCCTTTTCCAGGGCTTTGCCGTATTCGTGGTGGATTCGGGCAACCTCCGGTGCTTTAGCGTCTTCGGGAGCTACCAGTGCGTGCGCGAACGCCTTGTAAGCTTCGTCGAGGCGGTTAGCGTCAGTGAGTAGCTTGGCAAATTCGAAGCTTACCCGCCGATCGTAGCGTTCCAGCGTGGCGATTCGTTGCTTACGCTTGAAGAACATGTTGAAGACCCGCAGGGCATCATTGGGCCGGCCCAATTTAGTGTAAGCATCACCGAGACCAACCTGTGCTTGCCAGTAGATGGGCTGGTAGGGGATGCTGTTCTTCGTCACGGCCTCAAAATCTTCCGCTGCTTCCGCCCATTGTTGTTTGCGCACGTGAACAATGCCGCGCCCGTAGTGGGCTTCTGGCATCCGCGGGTTGATCTTCAGGCTCTTGTTGTAATCGTAAAGCGCGTCATCGATGTTATTAAGGCTGAGGTTGGTGAAACCGCGGCGTTCGTAAGCCTGCGCGTGGTTGGCGAAGCGTTTGAGGACCTTGTCCATCATTTTGATGGCTTCGGCCTGTTGGTCATTCTGCTCAATGAGTTCCCGGCCCTTATTAAAGATCTGGACGGTAGTGCGCTCCGCCTTTGGTTCCAAGAGGTGGTGAGCTTCCATCTTACCCGCATTCAGTACCCACATGTTGAGGCTGCCGGCAATGCTGAATTCTACTACCCGTTGCAGGAGATTGAGCGTATTCAACCACTGGCGTTTGCTGCCAATCTTCACCGTGCGGGGCACTACGAAGGAATTCTCCTCTTCGATAAAGTGGCCCTCTGCCTTCAGCATGATGTCGTCCTTATAGAAATGTTCCATCCGGTGGACGTACTGATCGTGCACTTGTTTGAAAACGGATTCCTTACCGAACTCCAGTTGGCCCGCGATAATCACTTTGTATTCGATTGACATTTCTATTAGTGGTTTACTACGTTTTTGGAACTGAAAACTAGCGGCGGGGCCGGCCAGGCACAAGGAGAGGCTACCGACGCAAATGCCACCGTAAGGAAACGATGCGCGTCAGCCATAAAAAAGGCCGGCTCGAAGGAACCGACGGATACAGTAAGTCGAAAAGTGGATGCCTGGAAACCGCCTACTTGGTGAATACCAACAATCGCGGGATTACAAAAATGCACAGATTCGGAATGATTTCCTAGCCATTGAGATGCTAATTTTTGTTGAGCCCCTTTTTATAGCGGTTAACGCGGCTTTATTGTTTACTCGCTGCGTCAATACAAATAAAAAGGGCTGCCCGCTAGCGTTTAGCGGACAGCCCTTTGAGCGTGATAACCAACGGTTTAGTTAATGTTCACACGTTGCGTTGGCTCGGAAGCTACGGGGATTACAACCCGGTTCTCACGGAGCGTCTCACCCACTGGGCGGCTTTCACCGAAACCAATCATGGTCAGCTTGCTGGAAGAAGCGCCTTTTTCAGCAGCGTAGTCCTTAGCGGAGCTGGCACGACGCTCAGAAAGCGCTTGGTTGTACTCGTCGGATGCGCGGCGGTCAGCGTGGCCTTCGAAGCGGATGGAGAAGTTGCTAGCACCCGGCAGGGCGAGGAAGCGGTCAATCTCTTCGATGATCATGCGGTCGGGGCGGTCGAGGCGGGATACGTCCGTGGGGAAGTAAATGCGGTCGATGTCGATCGTGCCGATTGCTTCGTTGAGGCGGATGTAGGAGAAGTCCTGCCCTTCAAGGAGGGTACGGTAGCGAGCGATACGCTCGTTGAGGTTCTCGGGGCGGTCCGTGATCTTTGGAACGGGGCAACCGTTGCGCGAAGCGGGGCCAGCCTCGTTGGGGCACTCGTCGTCTTTGTCGGCGATGCCGTCACCGTCACTGTCAGGGCAGCCATTGGTGCCGCGGGGGCCAGCTTCTGCGGGGCAGTCGTCGTCAGCATCAGCGATGCCGTCACCGTCGCCGTCGGGGCAACCCATGGTAGCACGTGGTCCTGCTTCGGTTGGGCACTTGTCGTCGCCGTCTGCGATGCCGTCGCCATCAGCGTCGGGGCAACCGCCGAGGGCAGCTAGGCCAGCTTCGGTTGGGCACTTGTCGTCGATGTCAGCAATGCCGTCGCCGTCACCATCGGGGCAACCCTTCAGGGTAGCGAGGCCGGCGGTCTGTGGGCAGCGGTCATCTTTGTCAGCTACGCCGTCACCGTCCGTGTCGGGGCAACCCATGGTAGATTCGGGGCCGGGCTCGTTGGGGCAGGCGTCATCTTCATCAGCGATGCCGTCTTTGTCAGTGTCTTTCTTACCGAAGCCGGTAGAGAACGTGAGACCGGTAAGTACGTAAGCATCGTCATCATCAGGGTTGGCGGAAGCGGAGACACCATCGATCAGGTCAGAACCCGTCATGCGGTAGGTTACGTCGAGGCCGAGGGAAGACTTCTCGCTGAGGTAGTACTTGAGGCCAGCACCAAGGGGAATGACAACGCCACCGTTGTCGTCTTCCTGGTCCTGAATATCCTGCGCGATTCTTGCGTTGGTACGGCCGTTGTAGTCTGTATCTACGTCACCCCAAATGCCGTAAGCGACACCTGCACCTACGTAAGGAGAGAGGATTTTCTTGAAACCGTCGTCACCAAAACGCTTTGCAGCGAAGGGTTCGAACTCGAGCATCAGGCCGGGCTCGATGACGGAGGTGTTGGAGGTGAAACCACGGCGGGCGTTGTCACCTTCCGTTTCGTCACTTTCGAGGCTAGCGTACATCAAGTGAGCTTTCAGGGCAAGCACTTTACCGATACGGCGGCGCACGTTAATATTGGCGCCGAAGCTGGGCTGATTGAGGATAACGATATCTGGATCAATAAGGTCACCGGCCATGGAGGCGGTACCGACCTTTAACCCGATTTCCCAAGGGTAAGGATTGCTGGACTGTGCGGAAAGGGATACACAGGAGAGCATGACTAAAGCAAGGAGTAAGTGCTTATACATGTGCGCTGAATTTGGCAAGTGAAATATAGATTTTTAGGATAGGTGGGGTTTCCCACTAACGTATGTACTATCGTAAATAGCCGAACGGATGTTCGTTTACAAACGATACTAAGACGCAATTTTAGGAATAATTACGCTAGACAGGTCTAAACCAGCCTAACATTCTCACCTAAACACCCATTTTTCACGGTATTTGCACTATTTCCTTCCCTACCGGCGGTGAAATTTCACCAAATGGCCCGGCTCGGCCTCATTATAAAGCTCAAGAATCAGCTGCCCCCGTTGTCCACCGGAATTGGGGAAGAGAATCTTAATCGGGTTATGCACGTACCCATCTTCCCCAAATAAACTCAATTGGTGGCGTAGCTTCGGAGGCAAGCGGAACTGCTTCAGCTCGGCCACGTCCGCCGGTAATGGTAAACCCCGATATCCCTGTTCTTCCAGGAAAGTGACGATCAGTGCGTAGGTCCGGTCTAGCCGGCCGGCGGCGAAAGAAATGCGGTAGCAGTAGCCATCCGAAGTGCCACCCTCCGCGACGGGACCCGCGGCGGGGAAGTTGTACCTTAGGCCATCCTTGACGAGGCGTAAGCCACCTGCGTTGGAATGTATTTTCACTTCGTCCAATTCCTCTACGTCGGAGGCAGATATACCGGACGGAGCGGCGGCCGATAAATTTGGTGCTTCCGTTTCCTCACGAAGGGTGGAGGACCGGAAATTAGCGATGAAGACCGGGCGCCTGGGGGTAGAGGATTTCAGGCTTTTGCCCATCTTTCGTTGCTTTTAGTGAGTACTTAAAACAAATATACAGTTTGTTGCGACAATCCCCCCTTCACGAACTCTTTTCTACTCAGGTACCCGCCTACGCCGCCGGGCCAGATGGTTTGCTGACGGTTCCTTACTTAGTCCGGCTACTACAGGAAGCAGCCATGCGTAATACGGTACGGCTAAAGATCAGCTCACCTGAGTTGATGGAGGCGGAGGGCTTATCCTGGATCCTACGGCAGCAACGCATTACCATCCAAAGGTGGCCGCGAATGAACGAAGCCATCGATATTTTGACGGCCCCCACCGGGTTTGCCCGGGGCCTGTTGACTTACCGGGACTTCCACGTGCTGGACGCTAACGATCAACCCATCATATCCACCGTTTCGGAATGGTTATTGATGGACGTCGGCTCCCGCAAACTGCGGCCGATCCCCGACCGTATTCTTGCCCTACAATCCGACTTAGCACCCGCGGCAGCGCACCTTGAGCGGCCGAAGATCAAACTGCACAACCCAACCGTGGTGGATAATTCTACAACGACAAAGGTGAGCTACGGGATGCTGGATTTTAATGGCCACCTGACGAACCCCGTATTCCCCGAATTGATGTTGGAGCCACTCGGAGATACGTTCCTAAGTAATAGAAAGGCGACGGAAATCACCATCTTCTTCCAGGCCGAAGCGCGGTACGGAGATGAACTAACGGCGGAAATCGGAGCGGGCAGAGACGGTGGCACCGCGCACTGCCTCAAGCGCGGCGAAGAAACACTGGCGCGGATGCTGACGAAGTGGGACGCCTAGAAGGGATAGTTAAGTTTACAACGCAAAGTTGTTCCCGAAGAAGTAATCCAGCGCGGCCTTGCTGGCGTCTCCGGATTCGTAACCGGCGTAGAATGCTTTGATGCGTTGCTCGGAGCTGCCGTGGGTGAAGCTATCGGGCACTACGTAGCCCTGGCTCTGTTTCTGAATCTTGTCATCCCCAATAGCCGAGGCGGCGCGCAGGGCTTCTTCGATATCCCCTTCGCTGAGCAGATCAGTACGGTCGGCGTAGTGGGCCCAGACGCCCGCCAAGTAGTCGGCCTGAAGTTCAAGCCGAACGGACATCGCGTTGGCATCCTTCTTAGCCAACCGGCGGCGCGCCTGGCTGACCTGCTGGCTGTAGCCGAGTTGGTTCTGAATGTGGTGGCCCACCTCGTGCGCAACGACGTAGGCAAGAGCGAAATCACCCGGCGCCTTAAAGCGTTGGCGGAGGAGATCTGCAAAGGAAAGGTCGATGTAAACCTGCTGGTCCGCGGGGCAATAGAAAGGACCAGTGGCCGCGCTGGCGAAACCACAGGCGGAACGGTCCTGACCGGTAAAGAGCACGAGCGTGGGCTCCTGGTAGCGCCGGTTGTATTCCTGGGGGAATAGTTGGCTCCAGATCTTCTCCGTTTCGCGGAGGGTAACGCCGACGATGCGGGCGTTTGGATCACTATCGTCCACCAGGCCACCCGTACTAGGGCCGGAAGCGGAAGGGGCGGTGACCGTTCCACCGCCATTGCTGACGCCGAGAAACTCGCCCGGATCACCGCCCAGGAGCATGACGATGATCGCGATGATGATGGAACCGAGCCCGATGCCACCGGCGGTCTTCGTGCCACGGCTCATGCCACCACGGCTGCGGCCGCCACGGCGGTCATCAATATTTCTACTGGATTCTCTTCCTTCGAGTTTCATGAGGATTGTTTGCTTGGGGTAAATATAACTGGTCGCCGACTGAAGACGGCCAGGCCATGCTTTAAGCTCGGAACGGTTGGGGCGCGATGATCTATTTGGCGCCGTCCTGCAGGGCGAACACCTTGCGAAGCAGTTCGGAGGTGCGGGCACCAATGTTCTCGCGGATGTTTAACTCCTCGACGGCAATCTTGCGGAAGAGCCCTTCGAGCGCTTGCTCGGTGACGTAACCACCCAGGTCCGTGTTGACGGGTTGGCGGGTGAGGGGGAAGTTGTTGTAGGCATTAGCGGCGTCGCCCCAGACTTTATTAGCATCGTACTTGTCCAGGGAGTTATTGATCACCGGGCTGAATTCGTTGTAGAGCGCATTGTAAGTGGCCCGCTGGAGAAAAGAAGTTGCCGCATTGTCCTCTCCCTTAAGGATGGACATCGCATCCTGGATGGTCATTTGGCGGATGGCGTCTACGAAAATGGGGCCAGCTTTGCTCGCGGCATCCTCCGCACCCTGGTTGATCTTGCGGAGGATCACCTCCTCCAGGTTATTGAAGCCGGGAACGTTTTGCAGTTTACCCGTGACCTTGCGTACTTCCTCGGGTAGTAGGATGCGGTAGGCCGTATCGTTGAAGTACCCTCCCTCCTGGCTCAATTCGGAGGCTCCCCGCTCGACACCCTTGCGCAATGCTTCTTTGAGGCCGGCACCGATATCTTCGGAGCTCAGGCCACCCGCCAGTACGGTATTCAGCGTCTGGTTGATCTGCTGCGAGGTGCAGGCAAGAAAAAAGAAGGGGAGGCAGAGGAGCGTGAGGTGGCGTAGCATAGCAGGTTTATTTAACAGAAGAAAGCGATTAAGGCGCGCGGTTGTTTTGTTCAGGTGGCCGCTTAGCTTTTTAATAAGGAATCCGGTGGCCAGTGGATAAGGGGACTATTTGGGGTCATCCGGCCCAAAATCGAAGTCCAGCGCATCAAAATCGGGTAGGGAATCCATGTCGAAATCGTCGGGCAATTCGAAATCCTCCAGGTGGAAATCGTCGTCGGAAACGGCGTGGCCGGCTTCGTCCCCAAAGGCCTCGTCGTCCCATTCAAAGTTATCCTCCACGACCAACTCGGCGGGAAGGGCCGGTGGTGGTGGGGTAGGGGGATCAAAGGTCTGCTGAGGAAGCACCGGCCGGGGTTTGAGTGGTGCACCCGTCATGGTGCCCCCACCGGTACGGCTGGCGAAGGGCCCATCCTTATCGTAATGCGGCTCGTAATTGTCCTCAAAGGTGCGCGGTTCACCCAGGCCACCGCCGTAGCCAGCGGTAGCGGTGACTTCGACTTCAACCCAGGAAGCGGCGACTTTGCCCCCCAGCGGCGGGTTCAGCTTATGGAGGCGGAGCTTGACCTTATCCACGTTGTCGAACTGTTCGGCAATCCGGGCCGCCATGCGGTAAGCCAGTGCCTCCAGTAACTGGGTGGGGCGTTTCATTTCAGCCTTTAGCAAGTAGTGGATGGTGGCGTAGTTGACGGTCTGGCCCAGATCGTCCTGGCTGGCGGCTCCACCGATGCGGGCGTCCACCTCAACGTCGATGCTGAACTCGTTGCCCATGTAGTGTTCCTCCTCGAAGAAACCGTGGGGGGCGTGGATCCGTACGTCCTTCAAACCGATCTTAGCATTCATCGCCGTACAATTTACGGGGCGGGCCTGCGAAAACGGCCTACCTCCACCGGGCGCAAGATACTGCCCGGCCGGAGAAGTTGGCGGGGCCTTAGTTCATCACGTGCGGGAAGGACTGGCCCACCGCAACCTGGGCGGCTCCCGGCCGTTATGGTACGTATTCAAATCTTACTTAAGCGCATCACTGATGACCAGCTACTTCGTCGGGGCCGTTGCCGCCGCCATTATTTACTACATCGGCCGGGAGGTCGTCGGCTCTTTCGCCCACCCCTCGGATGGCGACCTGGTCAAGTACTGGAACGGTGACCTGAAGCGGTCCGACGCCAAAGCTTTCCGCCGGGTCAGTGAGCACCTGGCTACCTGTACGGATTGTCGAGATCGGCTCGACGAGGTACGTAACACCCACGCCGGCCCCGGAGCCGCCGATCCAATGATCAATCGCCGCTACTGACCCTACCCAGCCTCTTTCTCTTCGCATTTCAACCCCTACCCATGAGTGCTCCCCTTACCGTCGATGACCACCAGATCGTTACCCTCACCTACGAAGTCCGGGACGGTGGCCCCAGCGGCCCCCTGCTCGAACGGATGGACGTCAACTACCCCTTCGTCTTCATGTTCGGGGTCGGTAAAATGCTACCCGCCTGGGAGCGGCGCATCTTCGGGCTGAAGTCCGGCATGGGCTTCAGTTTCCAACTCGCGCCCCAGGATGCCTACGGGGTGCCGAACAAGCAGCACATCCTGAAAATGCCATTGAATCTTTTTAAAAATGAGCGGGAGCAGATCGAGCCCGGGCTACTTGTAGAAGGGCAATTCGTCACCCTCACGGATGCCGACGGCAAAGCCGTTAACGCCAAGATCCTGAAGTGGGACGACGAGGAAGTTACGCTGGACGCTAACCACGCCCTGGCCGGTAAGACCCTCTTCTTCTCCGGGGCCATCCTCAACGTGCGGAAGCCTACCGTGGACGAGCTCATCCAGAAGCGCTACATCGATTTGGGTGGGGTGCACCGGACTTAAGGCTCAGGATGCGTCCTTATATTATGGTAGGCCTATTCCGGGCTAAAGTCCAATTCTCGTAATTGCAGCAAGCTGTCCTGCAGTAAGCTATCCTGCAACAGACTGTCCCGCAACAGCGTGTCGAACCGAATTTCGAAGGGGAATAATGGCCTTAAGGGTAATGGTGCGGAAAGTTCCTTCGCCGGCGGCTCTCCCGGCCTGCGCGGGCGGGGTGGCCGGCCTTCGATCCGTTTCATGCGGCGGGCCCGTTGGATGAGTAGCGAATCCGCCCGTAGCTGGGCTTGGCGCATCACTTCTTCTCGGCAGTCGTCCTCGATCCGGGCGATGAGGCGGCCCACCCTTTCCTCGAAGAGTTGCTGGATGTAGGCACTACTATCAGTATTGCGCTCCTTACACGCCGCCAGGCTGGCCACGATTATGACTAGGGTTAGGATGCGGTACTTCACTGGCCACGGAGTTCAGGCATCCGCGCCCGCATCCGGGCTTCTTCTTCCAGACGGCGCTGCACGATGCTGTCGGTAGCTACGGCGACGCGGTCGGGTGTCTCTTCTACGCAGTTGGCCTTCAGGATGGGCCGGAGGCTGTCCATGTAGGCCACGATCCGGGTATCGAGCACGCTGCGCTCGGCCATCGTGAGGCGGATGTTGACTTTCGTCTCCGTCGGTTCACAGGCAAGCAGCGAGCAGATGATGGTCAGCAGTAGAAGCAGCCTCGATGGCACGGCGTAGATAGGTTTAAGGTAGGTAAGGCGCAAATAGGTTGCTGCGATCAGACACCAAACTGCGTCAGGTGGTGGTCCAGGTGTTTGTAGTAGAGCGTGCTCCATTCCTGCGCCGTAAGAGGGCCAAATGAAGGGCTGGGTTTGCCTTCATGAGCCGTCTTACCTTCCTGCTGCACCCGGTTGAGGTAGCTGATGAGGCGGGCTTTTTCCTTGCCAAAATCCCGCTCGTCCGTGATCAGGAACGCCGGAGCCGTGCGGCTGTTTTTCTCGTAGGGTTTGGGCCCAACCACGGCGGGTTTCACGAACTTTTTCAGAAACCACCCCATCAGGAAATTCGGCTTGGGGGGTGGGTTGTCGTAAGTCTGTTCGTAAGCTACGTTTACGTGGGCCAGCATTTGGCCGACGTTCATTTTGCCCCATCCCGGCTGAGTGTCAGGGCTTAATTTCTCTACCCGGTCAATCAAGCTCTGGGTAACGGCTGGTTCAAAAACTGAGGGGTACGTCATAATCGAAATTTAGCTGGCTACAAATATACGTGGGCCAATCCCGAAGACCAGCAGTGCTGTTCTTTAACAACAATTCATCGGCCTCGTTGTCTAAATCTAGGACTTATCAGCGGCGGGCCTCATGCTCTGCTACTTTAGTATTACCCAGCTCCTTTCACTCACCTGCGTTTCACATGACCATTCGCCAACGGTACAATACCAACTATGACCTTACGAATTGCGACGCAGAGCCGCTACGCTTCATGCGTAGTTGCCAGGACCACATCGCCATGCTGGTCCTGTACGCCGATTCGCTGCAGATCAAAGCTTACTCAGAAAACGTTCCGAGCAAATTCGGCCTGCCCGCCAATCAGCTTTTGGGCGCTGACGCAGGTGCCGTGCTGGGGAAGGATATCGTAGCCACCCTCCGGCAATTAGGTGACGTAGCGGACATCTCCACCCACATGCCACTGGAATGGCTACGCGTTGGGAAGGACGGCGAAACGGTTAGCCGGGAGAACGTAGTCGTCAACCGGGAAGGGGAACTCCTCATCGTGGAGATCGAACCCAGCGATCCTTCCTTTGCCTCGACGGCCTTCCTGATGAAGATCGATAAGGCGATGGCCCGCATCCAATCCAGCGTAGAGCGAGGGAACGACATTTTCAATACCGTAGTAACGGAAGTCCGGGGCCTAACGGGATATCACCGGGTCTATCTCTACAAATTTGATGAGCAGTATAACGGGCAGATCATCGCCGAGAACCGCGCCGAGGGGGTGACCTCCTTTCTCCATCTCCGCTACCCGCATACGGATATCCCCAAGCAGGCGCGGGAACTGTACGTCCGCCAACAGATTCGCCAGGTGGCCAGCACCCGCGAAGATTCGGATTACCTCCTGATCTCGGATGATAACCAACCCATTAATCTCAGTTTGGCCAACGCCCGGGGCGTTTCCCCTATCCACCAGGAGTACTTACGGAACATGGGCGTGGGGGCGAGTATGAGCATCGCCGTTACCGTTAATAATAAACTGTGGGGCCTCATCGCCTGCCACCACCACGCGGACCGGTTCATCGATTACCGCCTCCGCCAATTACTCGGCTTCTTCGGTCGGCTACTTTCCGGCCACCTGGCACTGCACCAGGGGAGTTCCTACCAGCGGAGCGTCCTGAACAGTAGCCTCACGCGAGCGCGGTTGGTGGAAAAGATGAACGAGAGTAGCGACCTCGTCACTCCAATGACGGAAGGAAGCCGCCACCTACTGGAATTGATGAACGCTAACGGCGCCGCCCTCATCCTGGACGAACGGGTGATTCTTCTCGGCGAGAGCCCCACGGAAGCCGAAGTTCGTAACCTCTTACCCCTGATCGAGGAACTGGATGAGAACATCTACGCTACGGATTCCCTACACGCAAAATTCCCCCCGGCCAAGGAATTTCATACCGCCCCCGCCGGGCTGGTCAGTATCCGGCTTACGAAATCACCCGGTGAGTACGTGATGTGGTTCCGGCCCGAGATCGTCACCACCCTAACCTGGGGTGGGAAGCCGGAGGACCGCAAGATCATTGAGGAAGGCCGGGTGCGTTTACATCCGGAACTTTCCTTTAATAGCTACTCCGAAACGAAACGGGGCGTCAGCGAGCCCTGGCAACAATTTGAGTTGGACAACGCCCTGGCGCTCCGGAACGATATTAAGGAGGTCATCCTGGTCAAGTACCAGGAGATGCGCAAGGTCAATAACCAATTGGTCAACGCCTACGAAGAGTTGGAGAGCTTCAGCTATACCGTCAGCCACGATCTGCGCGCCCCCCTGCGCCACATCCGCGGATACGCCGAAATTCTGGACGAAGACTACGGGGATAAGCTCGACGAATACGGCCAGCGCGCTCTGGAGGTTATCGTCAATAGCGTGAACCGAATGAATGATTTCATTGATGGGATCCTAGCTTTCTCCCGCCTGGGGCAGGGCCGGATCTCGCTGGACGAAGTCAACCTGGAAAGCCTGATCACCCGCGCCTTTGATGGCACTCCTGACCACGAACTGGTCAGCCTGACGCTGGACTTGCAACAACCTAGCCTTCACGCGAACGGCGCGCTGCTGGGTCAGCTCTTTCAAAATTTGATCGGTAACTCCATTAAGTACCGGCGGACCAACGTTGACGCCACCATCTTCATCCGGAGCTGGGAGGAGAACGGTAACTTGAAAATTGAGGTTGCCGATAACGGTATCGGTTTCGACATGAAGTACGCTGAGCAGATCTTCGCCGTATTCAATCGCCTCGTCCCCGAAGAGGAGTACGAGGGCACGGGGGTCGGTTTGGCCATTGTCCAACGGATCGTAGAAAAGCACCGTGGCAACATCAGCGTCGATAGTAAAGTGGGTGAAGGGACCGCCTTTACGATCAGCATTCCCCTGGATCTATTGACGCAGGAACAAAAGAAAATCGAAACGGGTGCTTAAACACGTATCGCAAGTGTAAAGGGTGTTCAAAATCATTAAAGGCGTGCTAATTTTGGTCCTGCTTTTGAACTTTTAACACTGCTGATTCGATCAAAAAGGTGTACCCTCCTTTCGTGCTACTATTAGATTATGCCCCAACAGAAAGTATTACTAATTGACGATTCTTCCGATGACGCCTTTTTGATGGAGCGTGCATTGAGAAAGGTTGCCCCGGACGTTGACTTCGAATGGATTGAGGATGCCGTGAAGGGTTTTGAAAGGTTGCTGGATTTTCCTGATAACGGGCAGGATGTCATCTTCATGGACATCAAAATGCCCAAGATGACGGGTCTTGAAATACTGGATGAACTGCAAAAGCGGAAAAAACTAGCTAATTTGCGCCGCGTCAACATACTTTCGTCCTCCGTGCTCAACGCGGACATCACCGCAGCGCTGCAGTACGGAAATGTTGCTTACTATACCAAACCAGCTGGCACAACGGATTTACGCTCTCTTTTGCAGGACGTACTTTCCGCGACGACCAAAGACCTCCAAGCGTAAATGATTGATTCTGTATTAAAAGTTTTCTTGCTTGAGGACCGGCCCGCGGATGCGGAGCTGACCAAGCGCGCCCTGCTCAAATTCGCACCCCATTCGCTTATCACCGTAGCCAAAAACGAAAGTGAATTTCTGGAACGCATCCACTGGAATGATTACGACATCGTTCTGGCGGATTACCATCTACCGGGCTACAATGGGCTGGAAGCGCTACTGTACATACGGGAGCACTTCTCCCACGTACCGTTCATTTTTGTGACCGGCCAATTGAATAATGAGGAAAAAGCCGCCGATGCCGTCCTCAGCGGTGCTAATGGCTACGTCCTTAAAGAACGCCTCAGCCAACTTAAAGAGGCCTTCACCTCCGCGCTGGACTGGGCCGCCTCCCACCGGGCTGCGGCGGACGAGCAATTGGCCCGCACCCAGCAACGTTCGTTGATGCTCCAGAAAGCCATGTATTTGCTCGAAGGTGCGTCTGACTTTTCGGAGAAGGAGGACATCAAGCAAGCCCTGAGCCAGGTACTGGCCCTCGATTAATGCGGGAGGCTACCATCGCTACCCGTTTAAAGGAAGAAACCAGAGCGGAACACCGGGCCACCGAAGATTTATTGCTGGGGAAAGGACTGCGCTCGCGGGATGTGTCCTTAACCCAGTATGAGCACCTCATCGCCACCAGCTATTTGGTGTGGAATCACCTCGTGGAATGTTTCCAAGAACAAGATAATAGTGTCCCCAACCTCCCGATCTTCCTGGGCTTAAGGGACGCTTTACTGCAAGACGTCAACCTGTTAAAGTTGGAGCCGAGGACCACTACCATCGAATTCTCTCCAAACTCTGTTGCCGCCGCACTGGGGGCGCAGTACGTCCTGCTCGGTTCTACGCTTGGGGGAAGAATGATCGCCAAACTTCTACCCGCCTGCCCGGAATTGAGCCACCTGCCATCCTTCCACTTTTATCGAGCGTGTGGACAAGTACCGCCGGCTACCTGGCCCAAGTTTCAACGGTTACTGGCCGAGCGGATCACCACCACCGCCGAGCAGGAGGCGTGCTTGGCCGCCGCGCGGGCCACGTTCAACTTGTACGCTGAACTGTACCCGACAGGTAACTCATAGGCGTAGGTAGTTTGCCTCGTGGTTAGCCAGCCCCATTTAAGCTCTCAAGAAATCACTAATTCAGGGGCGTTCGACAACGTACGCCACGTGGGGCGCAATTGGGTCCGTCGGATCGATCTTCGGGTGCAGGAATTCACCGTGATAAACCATCCCCAACTTCTTCATTACGTTGATGGACGGCTGGTTCTCCACCGTTGTGATGGCCGCTACGGCGGGGACTTTTAATTCACCAAAAGCGTATTCTACGCAGGCCCGGGCGGCTTCGGTAGCGTAACCCTTGCCCCAGTGCTCCGTTGCCAACCGCCACCCGATCTCCACGCAGCCGGTGGGAAGGGGAAGGTAAGCCCCCGGAACCACCATCCCTACGAATCCGATGAAGGCACCGGCCTCCCGAAGTTCCGCCGCCCAGAAAGTGAAGCCGTGCTCTTCGTCGTGCGCCCGGAAACGGCGAACGCTGGCGTCGGATTCGACCTTCGTCTGCAGGCCGGGGAAGTACCGGCGCACGGCGGGGTCGGCGTTCATCGCTGCGAAGGGAGCCAGGTCGGTATCCCGCCAGGAGCGGAGGAGGAGTCTTTCGGTAGTGAGCATTTCGGAAATAGTGAGCGGGGCAAATATGCGTCTTTCCGGACTTTAAGCGGCCTTGCCTTACCTTCGGTATTGGGTTGACCTACTGCTTACCCTGCTTTCGCAATTTATCTCTCATGACACTATTCCGCTTCCGCCCGTTCCTGGGCATCCTGTCTCTATTCCTATTGCTTTGCACCAGCGTCAGCGCCCAAGACTGTGATCTGGGGACGGAGGACTGGGAGACGGGGTCCAACGCTAACCCACCAGCGGGCTGGACGCGCGTCGGTAGCCCCAATCAGGCGGCCCCCTGCAGCAACTGCGGGGAGATTGACGGGCGCGCCCAGGGCTTTAATACGGTAGGGGAAGGCATGATCTCGCCCGAACTTACCTGCGTCGGTACCGTCACGTTTGATTGGCACTCCTCAAGTAACACCGGTGTATTTACCGTGGAAGTGCAGTGGAGCCAGACGCCAAGTGATGAAGCCAGTTGGCAGACCTTTGAAACGATCAATGCTACTGGTATTGGACCGGATCAGAAGCAGTACATGGAAGTTGTTGCTGACCTGCCCGAGGAAAGTGCCGTAGCCCCTTTTGGAATCTTTGTGCGGTGGATCATGACCGCAAGAACCTCCAGTACCTTTTACCTGGATAACATCTGTTTCACCTCTGGCACCTGCACCGTCCAGCCCACGCAGATCCAGTTTACCCAGTTGCCGCCCAGCTGTATCGAGGTGGGTGCCCCCTTCACGGTGACGGCCTGCGCGACGGACGATAATGGCTTCATCGCCGAAACTTACTCCGAGAATATCCTGGTGCTCCCCTCAACCGGCACCGTTACGGGAGGTGGTGCCAACCCGCCCGTCGCTGGTTGCGTGACGCTCGATCTGACGGCCACCAGCGCGGGTAACTTCTCCCTCATCGGCTCCAGCCAACTATTAATGGCGGCCAATGAAGCCCTCTCTGCGGAGGAGGCCTGCCCCAACGAGATCGACGTCCGCGTCATGGCCTACAATCTGCTGAACTTCCCGAACGGCCGCGACCGCTGTGAGGACCCTAACGACATCGTCCAGCTCAACCGCCAGGATACGTTGGCCAAGATTGTGGAACACGTCGAGCCGGACGTGATTATGGTCTGCGAGCTGCAGGACGCCCAGGGCAGCGCCGATATCCTGACCGCCCTTCAGGGTATCGACCCTAATTATGCGGCGGCCACCTTCGTGGAGAATACTTCTACGATCGTGAAGAACCTCAACAATATGCTCTACTACAACTCGGCGAAAATGACGCTGGTGCAGCAGAGCGTGATCGAAACCAATACTCGCGACGTCAGCCGCTACCGGATGCAGATGAACGACCCCAAGATTGCCACGGCACCCGATACGGTATTCGTCAACTTTTACGTGATGCACACCAAGGCTGGGTCCGCGCCGCCGGATTCTACCCGCCGGGCCAACGACGTGGCGACCTTCCAGGCTGCTTTTGACCAGTTGCCGGTCGAGAACGCCGTCTTTGGGGGCGATCTGAATTTCTACACCGACACGGAGGCTGCTTACCAGACGTTACTCAATGGCGCCAACCCTTGGTTCGACCCCGTCGATGCGCCCGGGGAGTGGGATAACAACCCGGCCTTTTCCGACATCCACACTCAGGCCAGCCGGGCATCCGGCTCCCAGAGTTACGACTGTGGCATTCCCGGTGGCCTCGACAGCCGCTTCGATTTCCTGATGTACGACCAGCCCATCAACGATGAAGCCATGGGCGTCGAGTACCTCGACGGCACCTACGATATCACCGGTAACGACGGTAACCTCTTCAACCAGTCCATCAACGACATCGATAACATGTCCGGTGTGCCCCGCTCCGTGCTCGATGCGCTCTTCTTCATGTCCGACCACCTCCCCGTTACGATGGATTTGCGAGTCACTTTCCCGCTGCAGGAACTCCCCGTCACACTGGCTCATTTTGGCGCTGACGCAGGTAAAAGCGAAGTGCGGTTGAACTGGGACATCACCGAAGAGACCGGATTCAGCCACTACGTGGTGGAACGGCTGGCCGGCGAAGATGGCTGGACCAAGCTCGGCGAAGTGGCCGGCGGGCGCCCCTCCTACGTGTTTACGGACGAGTCCCCCACCCGCGGAAACAACTTCTACCGCCTCCGGATGGTGGACCTCGACGGGGCGGAAGCCTTCTCGCCCGTCCGCTCGGTCCGCTTCGGCGAAGCCTTCACCCTTTACCCGACGGTGACTTCCGGGCAGGTATTCCTGAAGGGTGCCGACTCCGCCAATCTATCGGTATACGATGGCCTGGGCCGCAGGCTGGAGGTGCCGGTTACGGGGCAAGGGTTCAGCCTCGCCGCCCAGCCCTCCGGTTGGTATACGGTGGTTGGTAATGGTGAGGTGCGTAGGGTTTTCCGGAGGTAGGTAATGAATATGTCTTTTTGTTGACTTGAATCTACCCACTTCTTGCCTCTCGAGATCCCGGTAGGGATCACCATTCTAGCCCGGGATCAGACTTGACCGTAAGGTCAAGATAGATCCCGGGGTAATAGTAAGGTGCGAGGCATTGTTCCCACCAGACAATCCCCAGTTATCCCCACCCGGTTAGGCAATGCCGAATTACCTTTGTCGTTCCCCCTGCGGGCCCCGGTTGGGCTGCCCCTCACTTTGCCCTATGCGACTATTGTTTACCGTTTTTGTACGTCCTCAACCCTGTAAGCCAACGCAGTACGGGGCCAATTCCTGGCCAGCGCGTGGCGGCACACTCCTACTATTCTTACTGTTGAGTAGCGTTGGCCTTTTCGCCCAGGTGAGTTCCGCATCCATCTCCGGTAAGGTGACGGACGGGGTAAACGGGCGGCCGGTGGACTTCAGCACGATCTACATCAAGGGGACGACGCGGGCCGTGGAGAGTGGGCAAACGGGCCGCTACCTCATCAGCGTACCGGCGGGGGAGGATTTTACGCTGGTCTTCAGCCGTTTGGGGTACGGGGAAACTTCGGTGCCCATCAAGGCCCTGCCCGAGGGAAGCAACAAGCAGATCGACGTTGCCCTCGCACCGGTGGAAAGTGACCTGGAGGTCATCGTCCGCGAAAGCAAGATCGAAGAGGGTGGGATGATCCGGGAGCAACCGGAAGCCCTGCGGCTTCTGCCTTCCACGACGGGTAACCTGGAATCCTTACTACCCCATATCGCCCTCGGTGTCAGTAGCGGCGCTGGCGGTGAACTGACGAGCCAGTACAACGTACGCGGTGGCAACTACGACGAGAACCTGGTCTACGTAAACGGATTCGAGATCTACCGCCCCCAGCTCATCCGGGCCGGGCAGCAGGAAGGGCTCACCTTCGCTAACCTGGACATGGTGCGGTCCCTGAGCTTTAGTTCCGGTGGGTTCGATGCCCGGTACGGGGATAAGCTTAGTTCGGTGCTGGACATCAAGTACAAGCGTCCGGATAGTCTCCGCGCAAGTTTGCAGGCCAGTTTCCTCGGTGGCTCCGCCCATATTGAGGGCAGTTCGAAAGCCAATAAGGATGGCCTCAAGAAATTCCGCTACCTGGCCGGCGCCCGTTACAAAACGACCCGTTACCTACTCGGTAGCCTGGAGACGACGGGGGAGTACCTCCCCAACTTCGTGGACATCCAGACCTACCTGACCTACGACTTTAACCCGCAGTTGCAACTGGCCTTCCTGGCGAATTACAACCGCAGCATTTACAACTTCACCCCGGTGGAGCGGTCGACGGCCTTCGGTGGCTTCTTCGAGACGCTGCAGCTCTTCACCAGCTTTACGGGGGCGGAGCGGGACGATTTTCTGACCCAAATGGGTGGCCTTTCGCTGACGTTCATCCCCGAGAAAGACGAGAACCCGCTCTTTCTGAAGTTACTGGGCTCCGCCTTCCGCAGCGACGAAAACGAGGCCATTTCCATTGCCGGTAACTACAGCCTGGGCAACCTGGATACGGACCTCGGGAGTAGCACCTTCGGGGAGGTCATCAACGAACTCGGGTCCGGGACCCAGCAGGACTTCGTCCGTAACTTTCTGGACATCCAGGTTTACAACCTGGAACTGCAGGGTGGCCTCGAACTGGACGTCAGCAGCGAATCCACGCGGCGGACTCACTTTTTGCAGTGGTCCGCCAAGGCCCAGCACGAGCGGGTGGATGACTTCATCAACGAATGGGAACGGCTGGATTCGGCCGGCTACAGCCTGCCCTTCAACGAGGGGGCGGTGGAGCTCTTCAGCGTCCTGAAAACGGAGAACACCCTCAACTCCAATCGCTTCAGTGGTTTCTTCCAGGATACCTGGACGATCCGCAAGGAAGACCGTTTCGACCTTCGCCTCAGCGCTGGCGTACGGGGAACCTACTGGGACCTCAACGAAGAGTTTAACGTAAGCCCGCGGGCCCAACTGCTGTACAAACCCCTGGGCAAGACGGCGGACATCACCTACAAGCTGGCGGGTGGGCTCTACGTGCAACCTCCGTTCTACCGGGAATTGCGCCGGCCGGATGGTACCATTAACCGGAACCTGCGGAGCCAGAAATCCGCCCACCTCGTTGGCGGGATCACTTCGGATTTCTACTACGGTAAGCGGAACCCCAAAAAATTCCGCTTCATTGCCGAGGCCTACTACAAAGATCTGTGGGATCTCGTCAGCTACGACATAGAAAACGTGCGAATCCAGTATTCGGGGGAGAACGACGCGACGGGCTACGTGGCGGGAGTGGACTTCCGCCTCAACGGTGAGTTCGTGCCGGGCGCCGACTCCTGGCTGAACCTCAGTTTTCTGCAGGCCCGGGAACGCCTTACGGGCGTAGAACACCGGGAAGTCGTGGGCCGGGATATGGTCGCCGACACCGTCCTCTTCAACACGGTAGATTTCGTTCCCCGGCCGACGGACCAACTTTTCCAGCTGAGCCTTTTCTTCCAGGATTACCTGCGGAAGAACGAGAACTTCCGGACCCACGTCAACCTCACGGTGGGCGGCGGCCTGCCCTTCGGCATTCAGGATGATAACCGCATCTACCGCAATGCCCTCCGCTTCGATACGTACCACCGGATCGACATCGGCTTCAGTTGGCGCCTGTACGACCGCGCCACTTCGGTTAAGGGCCGCAACCACTGGCTGGGCTTCACCCGGTCCACCTATCTCAGTCTGGAGGTCTTCAACCTGATGCAGGTTAGTAACCAGGCGGGGAATACCTTCATCAAAACGATTGGGCAACAGCAGTATGCCGTCCCGAACCGGCTTACTGGGCGGCGGATTAATTTGCGGTTGAAGGTGGATATTTGATTTGGGGGGGAGTGGTGAACCGGACGCTCGCAGGACCTCCTACGTCGGACGCTACGAGGACCTGGATTATCGTAGTTGTCTAATCCTCCCCGTTACCCAGAGCTCCTCGTAGCGTCGATTTTATTGTAGCGCAGCGGAAATAGAATCGTCCTGCGAGCGTGCGGTCGACCACACAACCGGACGCTCGCAGGACCTCCTACGTCGGATGCTACGAGGACCTGGATTATCGTAGTTGTCTAATCCTCCCCGTTACCCAGAGCTCCTCGTAGCGTCGATTTTATTGTAGCGCAGCGGAAATAGAATCGTCCTGCGAGCGTGCGGTCGCCCACATAACCGGACGCTACAAGGTCCCAGCGACCAACAAAAAGTTAGGCAGCATGCAAAATTGCCCGTCTACCATCACTTTAAGCAACTACCTGGGCGGGAGATCGTTGCATTGGTTAAATCCTCCAGCTATGCGGTTGTCGTTTTTCCTGGCCCTGTTTTTGTCCTTACTCTGCACCTGCGGCAGCGCCCAAGTGCTGACGGTGAGCGACGAGCTGACGATGCGCAGCGATACGGACTACAGTTTGATCGGGAAATTGGGCGGGCAGACGCTGCTGTTGCAGGACCGGAGCACGAAGTACCTGCTGACCGCCTACAACCGGGGGATGAAGCAGACTTGGGAGAAGGAACTGGAACTGCGGGGCCGCAACGTGCGCCTGCTGGAGTCCGTCGCCAAGCAGGATGGGACGGGGTTTTACTTGGTCTATCTTTTTCGAGAATCCGGTAGGCACAGTCTGCAGGTGGATTTATACAACCCCGCTGGTAACCTCAAGGACAGCACGACGCTGGTCAATTTTGGGCTGTTTGTATCTAACCCGGAGGACGAGATCTACCGCTCGGAGGACGATACGAAGTTGGTCATTCTCTTTACCGACCAGAGCACTAAGCCCCGCGTTATCGGCATCGATCTGGCTGAGCAAAAGCTGCTGTACGACCGCGTGATTGAACCGAAGAATTTCTATTACGGCGAAGATTTTCTGCAGGCGGAAGTCGCCAACTCGGGCGATTTGTTTTTCATCATCGAGCGGGACAACTTTAAGAGCAAGCGGAAGGAACACCGGTTCGAGGTACACCACCTGGAGGCCAAACAAGCGGCGCGGGAATTTGAAGTCTCGATGGGCGATAGCCTGACTTACGATCTGTTTTGGCGCTACGATAACATGAACGATCGCCTACTGGGTGGCGGCCTGTATACGACCCGCGATTTCAGTAAGGCGGAAGGTTACTTCACCGTTGCCGTGGACCCCGCCAACCCGACGGCGGCGGACCCCCGCTTCGTGCCCTTCCCGATCCCGCTGATCCGTAACGTACAGGGGAAGAAGTACAATAAGAAGCACCCCGGTATTGACGAGATGAGCGTGCGGGACGTCATCCTGCGCCACGACGGGGGCGCGCTGCTCGTTACGGAACGCAACCGCCAACTGGAGCGCCGCAGCGCCGCCAGCAGAACTCAGGTAGCGACTGATTTTGGTATTCGGCCCCTGGTGGATTACCACTACGATGAAGTGATTGTCTTCGCCGTGCACCCCGACGGGAAACCGCACTGGAACAACATCCTCCACAAAAAACAGTACAGCCAGGACGACGGCGGCGTGTACTCAGGCTTCTTCCTGATGGAGAACCCCCGCAGCCTACGCTTCCTGTTCAACGACGAGATCCGCTTCGAGAATACGGTGAGCGAGTACGTCGTCAACGGCCGCGGTGAATTTGACCGGAACAGCCTCTTTAACACGCGCGACCTCGACCTCCGCCTCCGTTTTAAAGATGGTATCCAGGTAGCCGGGAACGAGATGATCCTACCCTCGGAGACGCGGAATAAGTTGCGGTTGGTGAAGATGACTTATGAAGGGAAGTAAGGGTGACCGCCCGTAAGGATGAATATTAAATGACCAAAGCACCAAAGTACCAAAGCAATACTTAGAAAGGTGCTTTGGTATTTTGGTGCTTTGGAAAGAGGAAGACCGATACTTAATTACGGTGCCAAGTCCTCTAACGATTCGGTTGGGGAGTCGTCCGCAAATACGGCTTGATGACTTTGTGGCCCTTCGGAAATCTGTCCGGAATATCTTCCGTTTTGATGCCGGGGCTGACGACTACGTCTTCGCCGTCTTTCCAGTCCACGGGGGTGGCGACGGAGTAGTTGTCGGTGAGTTGGAGGCTGTCTAGGACGCGGAGGATCTCCTGGAAGTTCCGTCCCGTAGCGGGTGGGTAGGTCAGCGTGAGGCGAACTTTCTTGTTCGGGTCGATGATGAACACGGAGCGGACGGTGAACTTGGCGTCGGCTTCCGGGTGGATCATGTCGTAGGCTACGGCGATCTTCTTGTCGGGGTCCGCGATGATGGGGAAGTTCATCTTCACGTTCTGGGTCTCTTCAATATCGCCCACCCAGCCCATGTGGCTTTCCAGGTCGTCCACGCTAAGGGCAATCACCTTGGCGGAGCGTTGCTCGAAGTCTTCTTTTAGGGCTGCCGTCCGGCCGAGTTCGGTGGTACAGACGGGGGTGTAATCAGAGGGGTGGGAGTAGAGGACGACCCAGTTATCACCGGCCCAGTCGTAGAAGTTGATGTCTCCCTGGGTGGTTTGGGCGTCGAAGTTGGGGGCGGTATCGCCGAGTCTGATGGGCATATAGCAGTTTGTTTAGGTTCGCCCTGCTAACGGGGTGGACGCCGGGATTGTTGAATGGCGGCGGTGCTCCCTTGTCCGTATTTCCTACTGGTAGTAATCACTCACCCCGCCGGTAGTGGAGAGGTCCTCCAGCGTCATGACGGCCGGGATAGGTTCTACGTCGCCTTTGTTAATGGATACGGGATCGGGCAGGGTGCCGTTGACCAGGTACTCCAGGACAATCCGCGTCACGCCGGCCGTGCCCAGGTGGTGGCCGGCCCCTTCCGCGCGGTACAGGGCGCTGCCCGGCCAGTGGCTGTGGTTGCGTTCGGAGTTCATGAAGGCGGTTACGCTGTCCGCCGGATCGTGAATTAATAGCGCTTCCACGTGGCCGAGTTGGGCGGCGCTGGCGGCCACGTCGTAATCGTTAAGGTGGCGGCCGGCAATGGTGTACACGTAGGCTTCCAGCTTTTCGAATACGATATCGCGGAGGCCCAGGCTCTGGGTGAAGGTGAGGAAGATCCAGCGCACGGTGGAAAAGGTCGCCAGGACGCACATCCGTTTGGGGTGCAGGCCCTTTGGCAGCCCCGCCAGTGCTTCGATGAGGCAACCGCCCCCGAAGCTGTGGACCAGCGCCATCTCGCAGCCGCCCGTTTGCCGGATCAGTTGTTGGATGATGTTGACCATACGCGGAAAGTGGAGCACGCCCTTATCCGCCAGCCCGTGGCCGACGGGGTCGAAGGCCACCACACGCATCCCGGCCTCCACGAGGGTAGGGACGTAGTGGCGCCACCGCCCCGCGTTATAGCCCCAACCGTAGGAGCAGATGACGATCGGGCCGTCCGCCGGGCCCCACGAGTAGACGGCCACGTTTTTGCCTTCGTGCTTAAAATCCTGGCGCTCCGCCGTTGTCAGGAATTTGCGCTCCTTCTCCCGTACGTTCGGTGGGGGAGGGGTGGCGAAGATCTTAAAAGTGAGGTCGCCCGTTTTCTGGGGGCTGACGTAAGACAGCAGGTTCAGGCCAAGGCCCAGCCCTTTAAAAAGTAGTTTGCGGGTGTTCATCGTGGGTCATTTTGGGTAGATGGGTAGGTTCAGGGATTCCAGGGCGCGGGCCCGGAAGCGTTCCAGGTGGGACGTATCCTGGTAGAGTTTGTAGAGAATGACGCTGCCCTGGTAATCCGCGAAGAGCCGGTAGGTGCGTTCGGCCGCCTCCGCCTCCGGGAAGCGTTCCTGGAGAAAAGCCTGGGTAACTTCCTTCCAGCGGTTGTGGAAGTGGGTGAGCCCCGCGGCGAAAAGCCCGTTACCACCCGTTTCCAAAATGGTGTTAGCGAAAAAGCAGCCGGCGCCGCCGTTGAGCTCACAGAGGCGGAAGTGACAATCCATAAAGGCACCCAGTCTTTCCGCGGCCGGTGCATCGCCCTGCAGCTGGGTGAGAACGCGGGTTTCGTACCACTCCATGGCGTATTCGAGGGCCGCTTTCATCAGGTCGGCCTTACTCCCGAAGTGATGGAGGAGGCCCGCCTTACCCAGCCCCGCCGCCGTGGCCAGTTGCTGGAGGGAAGCATCGTGGTACCCTTTTTCGTGGAAGACCTTCCACACGGCGCGCAGAATTTCGGCGCGGTTCGTTTTGACTTTTGGCATGGTGTTGTTTTACCGACCGGTTGGTTGGCAAAGATAGTCGCTTTTTGAAATCTTTTACTCCCTTCCGCGGAAATTCCCAAACACTTTGCCGCGGGTATATCTTCGCGGCATGACCTTCAAGCTCCAGCATACGGATACCGCCACCGACGCCCGCGCCGGTGAATTGACCACCGACCACGGCACCATTCAGACGCCCATCTTCATGCCCGTGGGTACGATCGGGACGGTCAAGGGCGTCCACCAACGAGAGTTGCGGGAGCAGGTGCAAGCCCAGATCATCCTGGGTAATACCTACCATCTTTTTTTGCGCCCGGGCATGGAAACGATGTCGGCTGCCGGCGGTCTGCACCGGTTCATGAACTGGGACGGGCCCATCCTCACCGATAGCGGCGGGTACCAGGTGTTCAGCCTGGCCCACCGGCGGAAGATCACCGAGGAGGGCGCCACCTTCGCCAACCACATCGACGGCAGCAAACACCTCTTCAGCCCGGAATCCAGCCTCGGCATCCAGCGGGACATTGGGGCAGACATCGTGATGGCCTTCGACGAGTGCCCGCCTTACCCCAGCGAGAAAGTGTACGCCGAAAAAAGTATGCACCTCACCCACCGCTGGCTGGAGCGCTGCGTCCAATTCATGCGGGATTCCGCCCCCAAGTACGGCCACGACCAGGCCCTCTTTCCCATCGTGCAGGGCAGTTCTTACGACGACCTGCGGCGCAAATCCTGCGAGTTCATCGCCGCCCAGGACCAGCCGGGCAACGCCATCGGCGGCCTCTCCGTGGGGGAGCCCATCGCTGATATGTACCGGATCGCCAAGTTGTGTTGCGACATCCTACCCAAAGCCAAACCGCGTTACCTGATGGGCGTCGGCACCCCGGCCAACCTCCTCGAATGCATTAGCCGCGGGGTGGATATGTTCGACTGCGTATTGCCCTCGCGCAACGCCCGCCACGGCATGCTGTACACGCGCCGGGGCATCATCAACATCAAAAACGCCCGCTGGCGCAACGATTTTTCCGTGGTCGATGACCACCCGGCCGGGGCGCCTACTTCCCGGGCCCACACCAAGGCGTACGTCCACCACCTCTTCCGCGTCAACGAATTGCTCGGCCCCCAGCTGGCCACGCTGCACAACCTGCGCTTTTACCTGGCCCTCGTCGAGGAAGCCCGCGAGCGCATTCTCGACGGCAGTTTCGCGGCCTGGAAAGCGGAGCTGGTTCCGTTGCTGGAGACTAAGCTGTAGTTGGTTTGGTTTTGGTATTGTTGCTTTTGCAGGGCGCTGCCGCGGGTGCGGGGTTTGGTGGGGGAGGAATGACCTCAATAAAAATCGGGGCGATCACCACGTTAGATGATCGCCCCGCTAGGCATCTGAAAAGTTTCGCCACTAATGAAACACAAGCTTCCCTCTATCCAGCGTGCCGCTACTGCTGCCTAATTCCCAGTAGTATAGGCCAGCGGGCAGATTTTGCCGTGGGATTGTCAATTGCTTACGGTGGTTTAGTTCGACGGACTGAACGCGTCGCCCCCCGGCATCATAGAGCGCCCAACTCAGGTTAAGTGCTGAGATACCTTCGCGCAATTTCAACTGGACCGGACCAGAGCTTGGGTTAGGTGAAATGGTCACGTAAGTTTTAACCGGTAAATACTGCTCTTCCGTTGCGACGGAGGAATAGTCCACGCAAGGAGAAACGGGATCTTTAGCCGTACCAATGCGGAAGACGGGGAAGTAGGGTTGATCCCGTGAAACGCTATGTGGCAAAGCCAACCCGTCCTCCTCCCAATCACAGGCAGCGCCTTTCTCATTAGGATTATGGATCACGTGAATATCATTACCCGCGTGAGCAAAAATATAGATTTTACAATCCGGACCAAGCTGCATTCTGACGGTAGTCGTAACATCTTCTAAACGGTGGTCGTTTCTGTATTCCAAGTCCGCAATTAACATTCGGCTTTGCAATACGTCACTGGCATCCAGATCATATTGAAACACCCTTGACCAATTACTTACATATAAAAATCTTCCATTGGGACTTACAGCTACGCCTCCATAGCCCCAAGTGTAAGCAGTTTGAGGATCGTCAGGCGGCAGTGGCAAATGTCGAAAGTTGGACAATTCACCGGTCGACCGGTTAAAGTCGAAAATTCTAGTGCCAATGTTGCCATTATGACGGATAAATAGGGAGCCGTCAGGAGAAAATATGGCCTGCTCGAAACCACGAGTCGAATTGTCATCAGTAAGACCTATGTTGAAAACATGGGCAATATTCATTCCATTACTATCGAGTAAAAAAACAGCAATCGAATCCGATTCCAACAGTGGGTCAATGACCCACCAATCTTCACCGTTAGCATGCTTGTTCATGGTGAACCCGCTCTCAAAATATCTAGTACTGTATTCCTTCCTCAATTCCATTACTCTTCCAAGCCCATTATTTTCCTCCATATTAATAGTGGTAATAAAAGACCTGTTCCGAACCCAATTTGGATAAGTATCAGTGGTGTCTCTATATAGTGGCCTGTGTAAAACGAAATACTCCCTGTCGCTATATGGTTTAGGTATGGACAAAAGTGTACGAGAGCTCCCAGGGTAAAATCCGATTTCACCAAATTGAGGGTCAATGCAATAGTCGTCAGCAACGCTTCCAGCATTAAGCTTTCTTCCATTATGCATTATTACATGATTTTTATTGAATATCGCACATCCGTTACTGTAAAATTGAAGATCGCCATCTTTGTTAGACATGAACGTGGAGGTCATCTCGAATTCTGTAATAAGGTCCACTTTATTTACTTCTGGATATCCATTGGTGAAATTTACTGACAAGGCACTGTCTCCGATAGCCAACAGCCAATTATTGTCGTATTGCGCGTTTCTTTGAGCGAAGAGAGATACAGAACTCAATAAAAAGCAACCTATTGAGATAATTTTAGCTACGTTCTTAAAATAATTCATAGTTCAATGATTAACTTTTCTAGAAAAACTTCGTTCAAGCTCGTAATAAGGCGTAATTGATACATCCCGGACTTAAGCCCGTAATTACGAGCATCCATTCTTAACACGCCCTCAGCAGACTTATTTGGCTTCATGGAATATGAAATGATTCCATTGCGAGGGGGCGGGGTATAAAAATTCATCAACGTGATGTTTACAACAAAGCTAAATCCATTCGCGAAGCGCGCGTAACCATTTCCCTCAGTGAGGGTACTATACATAAAGGGTGCGTTTAGATAAGCACGGTGGGTATGTTTAGGCAACTAATTGTGTGCGAGGTGGTGGGGGTAGCTAGGTCAGGTGAATAAGAAAAATCAAAGTGTACATCTTTAATTCATTCGTAATGTAACCAATAAAGTGCTGTTATCCAAGGACTTGCATCGTCTTCTTCGTGATTCGTATAGTAATAAGCAAGGAATCCTTATTGCTATCGATTGCAGGATTTGCTTCATTCGCACGATTTCGGTTGACCGCCACTATTTATTAAATCGGTCTCAGGAAGTACGAAAATTGGCCTGGCCGTAAGGAATGAGGTGATGGCCAACGAGCCAGTTAAAAATACAATCGTTGGATAATTTCTGCCTGATTTAAAGCACTAATATCCTGCCTCACAAATTTCTGTCGCAAGGCTTATGCTCAATCTCTTTTATATAGTTGCCTACTATCCGCAAAGCAGTTCCTCCCAAAAGAAATACCTCAATCAATCCCCAGCGCTTAACACGTTGTGGTCGTCGAAACCTCCCCCATCACTGTAACAAGACAACCTCCACCACCCGCTCCACCGTCTCCCTCCCATTAAAATAAGTATGCCGCACGAGGTAGGTGCCCGCAGCCGCCAATTCCCCCCGAACCCGGCCATCCCAGGCTTCGCTGCCAGCGTGGACCAGGCTCCCCCAACGGTCGTACACCCGCAACTCGGGGTTGGCGTACAGGGCGCAACTCCCTCGCGCGGGTTGGGGGGCGTAGGTGTCGTTCACGCCGTCGCCGTTGGGGGAGAAGGCGGTGGGGAGGTAGACCCGGCAACAGTCTTCGGCGAGGGCATTGAACGTAAGGGTAGCCTCCGCGCAACCGTCGGTCCGCACCAGCGAGAGGCTCGAACCGGCCCTTACCCAAAATTCAGTACGCAGCGAATCATCGGGTAGGTAGGTCGTCAAACCGGGGCGAGGATCCGGCCTAAAACGAACGGAATCCCCGTAGCAGAGTAACTCATTGATGGTTTCATCCGTCAGCGTTGACACTGGGGCCGGGCGAACGGAATAAGTAGCCGCTGCATCAGTACATCCGTTGTCCATCCGTATTTCGAAGTCGGCCGCAGCTATGACGGGGCGGGCCACGTCAGCGAAGCCATCCGTCCAGCTTGAGGTTACGCCGGCAAGCTGGGGTAAGGACAGCCACACCGTATCCCCCGGCGCGCAGAGGTTGAAGGTCCGGTCACTGGCGGCCGCCGATACATCACTGCTGGGGGCGATCGTGATGCCGTAGCTCACCGCTTCGCAATCCGTCCTGAGGCTGAGGGTGTACGTCCCTAATTCGTCGCTCTCCCAGGTTCTTTGGGGGTCGGTCCGGCCGTCATTCCACTGCACCTGCGGCAGCGCCTGATGATCGGGAAGGCGGTAAGTGACGGAGCCGCCGGGGCAAACGTAAAGCGTGGTATCCGCGCCCGGAGGCAGGGGAGCGGTAGGCTGAACGACGGTGAAGGTAGTAGCGTCGGCGCCGCAGCCATTATCCGCCGCCACGGTGTAATTGCCGGGTTGGTCGACGAGCAATGTGTCCGCCGTCGAGCCATCCGGCCAGGTGAAATTGGCGGGGATGGGGGAGCGCGCCCGCAGGACGAGGGGCGCACCGGGGCACAACGTGAGGGTGCCGCCTTCCGCCAACTCCGGTGCGGCCGTCGGGCGCAAAACCGTAACCGTAACGGATCGGGTAAACCGCTCCCCGCAGTTGCCTTCCACGGCAAATTCAATGGCGTACGTCCCCGCAAAATCGAGCCCCGCCGGTGGCACCAGGGAAAGCCGGTCCAGAAAGAACTGCAGGTTACGCACGGCGTACCGGTCCGGCTCCCGGTAGGTGATCTCTTGTGCGTTCGTGGAGGTAACGGCGGGGTAGGGTGCCCCTTCGTAACGCAAGCTGGCTCCGAGCGGCCCGCCCGTAATGCGCACCCGAACGGAGCGCAGGTTGGCCCCGTCGTCCAGCGTCCGGATGCTATCCACGAGGGAGTAGCGGCCGGGGACGGTACCGCAACCGACGATGTAGGGCGGTAGCTCCACGGGCTCGAAAACGGTGCAGCCGACGGAGCGTTGCCGGACGGTAAACTCCTCCAGCGTCGGTGGGCTGCTCCCTTCACTCACCAATTCCTCGAATGCTACGGGGTGGGCAAGGATGGCTACGGGTACCTCCTCGGCGAGGTAGCTGACGGGATCGCCGGGGCATTCCGGCGTGGCGAAGAAGAGGGCTTCGTCGAGGCGGGCCAGGTAATTGACGCGTTCGCCGTCCTGGCAATCGCGCGTTACGCCGCTGATGAAAAAGGCGCCGGGGTCGGCATTCCAAGTGATGCCGCTTACGTCGTACTGTTCGCCGTCCTTGCGGATAGCTTGGAGCGGATTCCCCTCGGCGTCGATCCGCAGTACGGTGAGGCTGTGGGCGGAGGGCGAAGTGATGCTGGCAAAGGCGGCCGTCACCAGGCCTTCTTCACTCACGTGGATGGCCCCCTGCCCGGCAAACTGATCGTCGGTGCGGTAAGCGGTTGAGTGGATGACCTCGCCGTCGGGATCCAGTTTCAGGAGGTGAGTTCGCCACTGATTGCCACCCGCGCCGAGAAAAGTGATGAGGTGAATATTCTCCTCGGCGTCCAGGTGGAAGCGGGAGGGTTGGCGCAGTTCCATGATGAGGCCATCAGCTCCGAAAAACCGGTCGCGGCTGATCTTTTTAGACCACACAATCGCGCCATCAGCCGTGAAGCGTAGCAGGGTGATTTCCTTCTGCGGGGTGCCGCCTACGGTGGTCGTGATGAACCCCAGCGCGAGCAGGTCTCCGTTGCGTAAAACTTGCACGTCCAGCAAACTGGCTGGCCGCACGGTTTCGGGAACGAGTTTGCGCGCAAAAATCGGCTCGCCATTGGATCCAATTTTGGTGATGGCCCCGAGGCTGGCCCGGGAGCTTCCGACCACGTAAAGGTTGCCAGTTCCATCCCCCGCCACGGCCTGCATCGTCCCCACCCAACTGCGGCTCGATTGAACGTCAAACGCCGCGTCCCGCCTGATGATTCCGTAGGACCGCACGAGGGAGTTGGGCGCCTGGTAGGAGGTGAGTAAAGTCTGGCTACCGTCCGGCGCCAGGTAGACGTCCTTGATCTGCGCGGGCAGGTCGCTGATGTGGTGGGCCGGCCCGGCCTGGTCGCCCCATTCGTTGACGGTGAGGATGACGCCGGCGCGTTCCGTTTCCAACTGGCTGGCGAAGTGGTGGCCGTACATCAATACTTCTCCAGCGGGTAGGGCCTGTACTTCGAAGAGGGCCTGGCGCCCACTCCCCGCGTAATCAAAATACTTCAGGTCGAACTCCTGCGCCACGGCATTTACGCCACCCAAAACCCCCAGGAGGGCCAGGCAGTACGGCAGGAAGTATCGTTGCGGGTGCGTCACGGTAAGGAAGGTATCCAATTTGCTACCCCGGCACAACAGGGAACGGCCGTAATGGGTCATTCCCGCACGAAAATGACCCCGAAAGTCCGCTGGGGAACGCATCGGGGCCGGTTAACAACCTAACGTAAATAATCTTTGCCGCAGTAGGCAGTAGGTCAACCGGTTGGCCAACACGATTAGTTGCGCTACCTACTGGACGGCAAGTGTGTGTTTGGTGAACGCTGGCTGAACAACCCGTGCGTGGTGGGGTTAGACGGCAAATCCAATCACACTATGAGATTCTTATCCTTTCTTTTCCTCGCCCTGCTCGTAACGGCCTGTGGCGAAACCGAGTCCATGAAGGACGCCGCCAACGACAACATGGCCGCCGCTTCCGAAATGGTCGATACCGAGGCCGCCGCCGCGAAAGCCGAGGGCGCTAACCTCCTCCAGTCTACGATCCAGGCGGTGCAGTCCGCCGGTGGAGACATCACCGCCCTTTCCCCCGACGTGGCCACCAGCAACATCGAAAGCTGGATGGGCAAGCTCAAGGGCGTGGAAGGTGCCGACGGCGTCGTCTCCGGCCTCTCCAACCTCAAGAATGAGCTCACGGCCGGTAGCATCGACGGTAGCAAAGTATCCGGTATTCTCAGCGGCCTCGCCACCGAAGTACGCGGCATGAGCGGTGAAATGCCCGCCCTCAACACCCTCGCTTCCGCGCTCGACGCCGGTGCGAAGAAGCTGGGCGGTATGTAATCGACCCTGGTTGTAGTTCTACTGAAATTACTACTGAAATTACTGCCGAACCCGAACGTACGCCCCGCCGTCCGTTCGGGTTTTTTTATCCCACCAACTCCATCCACTCCATTTCCTTCTCTTCGATCTGCTCGTTGAGGGCGGCGAGTTCCTTGCCTAATTCGGCTATTTTATCCGGGGCGAGGTTGGCGGCATTTTCGAACTGGGCGTTGATCCTGGCCTTGGCCTTTTCCAGTTTATCAATCTGCCCTTCTACCCGGCGGATGGCCTTGCGCTCTTCCTGGCTCATATGTTTTTCGGGCGCTGCCGCAGGTGCGGGGCTGGAGGGTTTAGGAGCCGATGGGGTGGACGGTTCCGCCGACTTAGCGGCCAGCTCTTCCTTACGGACCTCCCGGTATTCGGTATAAAGACCGTTCCAATCGCGGATGTTGCCCTCTTCTTCAAAGATGAACAGGTGGTCGGCGATCTTATCCAGAAAAAACCGGTCGTGGGATACGATGAGGACGCAACCGGGGAAGTCCAGGAGGAATTCCTCCAGGATGTTGAGCGTCATGATGTCGAGATCGTTCGTCGGCTCATCGAGGATGAGGAAGTTGGGGTTCTTCATCAAGATGGTGAGCAGGTAAAGCCGCCGCCGTTCCCCCCCGGAAAGCTGGCTGATGTACACCTGTTGCTGCTTATCCGGAAACATGAAGCGGTTGAGGAGGCCGCGGGCCGTCAGCTTCTGCCCTTTCTCCAACGGGATGAACTCCGCGATCTCCCGAATGGCCTCGATGACGCGTTTGTCGTTGTCTAGGTTGATGCCATCCTGGGTATAGTAACCAAAGTGGGTGTTGACGCCGTGGATGACCTTCCCCGTGTCCGGTTCCAGCTCCTTGGTGAGCATGTGGAGTAGGGTGGATTTCCCCGCCCCATTACGGCCCACGATGCCGACCCGTTCGTTCTTCTTGAATTTATAGCTGAAACCCTTCACCAGTTGGCGCTGCCCGTAGGTCTTGCTGATGTTGTAGGCCTCCAGGATCTTGCCGCCCAGGCGCTGCCCCTTGATTTCGATGGTAAGCTCCCCTTCGCGGCGGTGGCCGGTGACCTTGTTCTTCAGCTCGGCGAAGGCGGTGAGGCGGGATTTGGCCTTCGTCCCCCGGCCGGAAGGCATGCGGCGGACCCACTCCAATTCCTTCTTCATCCGCTTGCGGTCCTTGTCCAGTTCGGCGGAAGCGGTTTCTTCGCGGGTGGCCTTCTTCTCGAGGAACTCGGAGTAGTTGCCGGTGTAATGGTAGATCTCGCCGCCGTCCAGCTCGATGATGCGGTTACAGACCCGTTCGAGGAAGTACCGGTCGTGCGTCACCATCAGCAGGGTGAGGGTGGAGGTTTGGAGCCATTCCTCGAGCCATTCGATCATGTCCAGGTCGAGGTGGTTGGTCGGCTCATCCATGATGATGAGGTCCGGCTCGTCGATGATGAGTTTGGCCAGGGCGACGCGCTTACGTTGGCCACCGGAGAGGGTGGATACCTTTTGGTCGTAGCGGTCCACGTTGAGTTTGGAGAGAACTTCTTTGATGCGGGCTTCGATGTCCCAGGCGCGTAGCTCATCCATTTTGGCGGAGGCCTTTAGCAGGCGCTCGACCTTGTCGGGGTGGGAGAGGGCCTCCTCGTAGTCCCGTACCGCGCGGACGACGGGGTTGTCGCTATCGAAAACGGCGTCCATTACCGTGGCGTTCTCCCCGAAGTCTGGCTCCTGAGGCAGGTAGGCCAACCGGGCATCCTTGTGGACGTAGCGTTCGGACCCGAGGCCTTCGGGTAGGTCCACGGCCGCGGCGACCCGCAACAGGGTGGATTTGCCGGTGCCGTTCTTGGCGACGAGGGCCACTTTCGTCCCCCTCGCCACCTGCAGGCTGACGCGATCAAACAGGACTTTATCGCCGTAGATCTTGGAGACGTCGGTGAGTTCTAGGTAGACCATAGCTTGTTGGGAGTATCGGGTAGGAAGGAGTCGACTACTGCGGTAGCTGGAGGGCGAAGGTAACTTTTTGGCGGGGGACTACTTAGTCCGGCAACGGAGCGGAATTTTGCGTTGGTTTGGAATTGCCGCAGAGCAAAAATCCGAACAAAGTCTTCCTAAGCCGGCGTCCCCTTCGCCTTAGCTGTGGGTTCGGCTTCTACGGCGATATCAAACTGCCGGGAGGTGGCCCGGACGGCGGCGGCCAGTTCGGGTAACCAGTCACTGTTCCGCTCGAGGGCGTTACCAACGACGATCATGTCAGCACCGGCGTCAAGCGCTGCCGTGGCGCGTTCGGGCGTACGGATCCCGCCACCAACAATGATGGGGAGGTCGACTTCGTGGCGCACGGTAGCGATGAATTCGGGGGAAATCGGGTTCTGGGCACCGCTGCCGGCATCGAGGTAGATCAGCCGCATGCCAAGTTGCTCTCCCGCCAGGGCGGTAGCTGCGGCAATGCTGGGTTTATCCGCCGGGATGGGCGTCGTATTGCTCATGTAAGAGACCGAAGTGGGCTTGCCACCATCCACTAGGAGGTAGCCAGTAGGGATGGTCTCCAGTTTCATCTGCTTGAGCCTCCCCGCAACCTGCACGTGGCGTCCGATGAGGAGATCAGGGTTACGACCGGAGAGCAGGGAGAGGAGCAAGATGGCATCCGCTTCCTTATCCAACTGGTAGGTGGAACCGGGGAAGAGGATCACCGGGGTGTTCTCTACATGTCCCTTCAAAAATTTCAGGTAATAAGCCGCCTGCGGTGCGTTGACGAGGCTGCCTCCCCAGAGGAAAAGGTCCACGTGGCCCTCGTTGGCGTAGTTGGCCAGTTGCAACAGATTGTCCCGCCGGGCCTTGTCCGGATCGATCAGTACCGCCAGCAATTTGTTGCCGGAAGCCCGGGCGTCGGTGAGCGTGGGATATACCATAGGTGGGAAGCTGTTGGCGGGCTAAGGTAGGGTTTATTAGTCTACAGTCTGTAGTCTATAGTTAACAGTCTGTAGTCTATGGTTAACAGTCTGTAGTCTATGGTCTGTAGTCTATAGTCGGGAACCACACTTCCTTAGGTGAACTTGTCGGCGAATGTTTCAGGGTTGCGAATCATGTTCATCAACAAGCGGTTGACTTCGATTACCTGTCCGTGCAAATCGAGAAAGGTATCGTTGTTGATGTAATTACATCTTCTGGCGAATCTGAGCCAGCATTCCGTTTCGTAGGCCTCACCTAAAGAGTCGGTTAATTTGGAGATGAAATGCTTAGGGTACCTCCGTTTAGCGTAACTCTCGGCGATATTACTACAGACAGACCGAGAAGAACGCCTGATTTGGTCCGTCAGACTCCTGTCCTCAATACGCGGGAATGCCTTGCTGGTCTCAAATACCGCGTGCGCAAGAAGTTCCGCTTTTTCAAAAGCATAAAGCTTGGTATAGCCACTGTACATAATCCTAGATTTTTAACAAAGGACGAGTACCACACAAACTTTACCCAAATATAACCGTATACTTTCGTTTAAATACGCATGAAAACGCTATTCTACAGACTACAGACTACAGACTACAGACTACAGACTACAGACTACAGACTACAGACTACAGACTAGACTACAGACTACAGACTACAGACTACAGACTACAGACTACAGACTACAGACTACAGACTAAAAAAGCCCTAATCCCACAAAGAGATCAGAGCTTTTTAAAGTGCCCAGAACAGGAGTCGAACCTGCACGCTCGCAATGAGCACCAGCCCCTCAAGCTGGCGTGTCTACCAATTCCACCATCTGGGCGTGGGGTAGCGCGTTTAAGCGGATGCAAAAGTACTACGCTAGTCTGAAGTGAACAAGAGATTACAGAAAAATAGTTGCTGCGGCGTCGGGGAATGTCGCAAGGTGGAAAGAGTAGATGGCCAGCAATGAACCAGGGCGTGAATCCCTTAATGTTGGCTTTACGGTGGATACCTATCTTTCCGGCCACAACCCAACTACCAATGATGCGTCCTCTGCTCCTGCTTGCCCTATCCCTCCTCCTTTGCACCTGCGGCAGCGCCCCCGAGAAGACGAGCGGGCAGGTTTTTCGTTACGGTGACGACGTAAGCCAGCTCATCCAATCCGGACCCATGCTGGGGTACAACGAGCAGCGGGAAGCCATGATCTGGGTCCAGACCCAACGGCCCGCGCAAGTGAAAGTGGCGTATACGAATGACGCCGGCGAGCGACGCGAAACCGCCACCGTGAGCACTAACAGCGAAAGCGCTTACACCGCAAAACTGGTCGCCAACGCCGTGGAACCCGGTGAGCACTATACCTACGAAGTGATCGTGAACGGCAAAGCGATGACCTTCCCTTACCCAACGGAATTCACCACCCAACCCACTTGGCGCTGGCGGGGAGACGCGCCCGATTTCACGGTTGCGTTGGGCAGTTGCACCTACGTGAATGAAGCAAAGTACGACCGACCCGGCACCGGCTACGGAGACAACTACAAGATCTTCAAAGCCATCAACGAAAAGCAACCGGACGCCATGATCTGGCTGGGCGACAACACCTACTTACGCGAACCCGATTGGTACACCCGCACCGGATACCAACGCCGCTACACCCATACCCGATCGCTGCCGGAAATGCAAGCCCTCCTGGCCCGCACCCACCACTACGCGACCTGGGACGACCACGATTACGGGCCCAACAACTCCGACCGCAGCTGGGTCAATCGGGAATTGGCCAAGGAAACTTTTGATCTGTTCTGGGCCAACCCCAGCAGCGGCCTCAAAGAAAATGAGATCCGCAACGGCACCCGCGGCATCACGACCCAATTCCGCTACAACGACGTGGATTTCTTCCTGCTCGACAACCGCTCCTTCCGCACCCCGAACGATCAGGTGCGCGGCGATAACCGAACCCTCCTCGGCCAAACCCAACTCGATTGGCTCATCGATAACCTCGTCTTCAGCGACGCGCCCTGGAAAATGGTGTGCGTGGGCGGGCAGGTCCTCAACTCCTTCGCCGGCCACGAAAATTACGTGAACCTGGCCCCCGAGGAACTACGCTACCTACTGGCCCGCATCACCGAAGAAAACATCGAAGGCGTCGTCTTCCTCACCGGTGATCGCCACCACTCGGAACTCTCCGAACTGAAACTGGCCAACGGTGCCACGGTCTACGACGTAACGATCTCCCCCCTCACCGCCGGCATCGCGGGCAGCCAGGACGAAGTGAATCGCAACCGCGTGGAAGGCACCCACGTGCTGAAGAATAACTTTGGTCTCCTAAAATTTTCCGGCCCCGCTGGCGCCCGCCGGCTGACGGTTGGCGCGTATGATGTTTTGGGGGAGGTGATTTGGGAGAAAACCCTTTAGATTCTCGATTCTCGATTCTCGATTGGCGATTCTTGATTGGCTACCGCACGGCTTTGTCGCACTGCGTGCTCCCGCAAATGTGATCGTATCACCTATGTTAGCAAAGAGTTAGCAACGCCAGCTTGAGCAGCGGCGGAAGCCGAGCGCAGCGAGAGTAACAGCGGCAGCCAATCAGTCCTCACTTATCGTGTGCACGAAGTACTGCGAAGCAAATCGAGAATCGAGAATCAAACGAGCGCAGCGAGAGTAACAGCGGCAGCCAATCAGTCCTCACTTATCGAGAATCGAGAATCGAGAATCAAGCGAGCGCAGCGCAGCGCCTAGTCATTAAAAACCTCCACATCCCGATTCTTCACCACCAAATCCGTAAACTTCCCCTTAAACCGGGTAGCCTTTACGATGTGGTTATCGATCCAGTGGTAGTTGCCGCCACGGGGCTTGCCCATGAGCATGGTGTGCCACTTGAAGTTGTGCTTGTCGAGCCACATTTCGGTGACTTCGCGGTGTTCTTCGGTCCGGCTGGTGAAGAAGCAGATGCGGTGGCCTTCGTCGTACCACTTGTTGACGATGCGTAGCGCGTCGGGGTAGGGGAGGCAGGTGCCCATCCGCTCCGGTTCTTCGTTGGGGATGTCGTCACAGATCGTGCCGTCGATGTCGATGAGGAAGTTCTTTACGCCGTCGGGCAGGACGGGGCTGATGAGTTCTCCTTTTTCGTTGAAGGTGGTTTCGAGGTCCTTTTCGGAAGCGTCGTTTGTCATGTTTCGGTTGTTTGGGGGGATCAAACCTGAAAGTAAAGCGCGAAGATAGGGGAAAAAGGAACGGCTCGCCACCGGGGGCGCCGGGAGAAAGCGTCCGCCCGCCGGCGCTTGGCTGCCGTACATTTGCGCCGTCCGTAATCAATCCGCCCTCTTTCTCACAAATAAGTAACGTATGACCGAAGTCGCCCTCGTCACCGGTGCCAGCTCTGGAGTTGGTGAAGCGCTCGCCCCTCTCCTGGCCGCGCGCGGCTACCGCGTCTACGGTATGAGCCGCCGCCCCGTCGATCTCAAGGGCGTCACCAGCTTGCCCGCCGACGTGACGGATGCGCTGTCGCTGGTGCAAGCAACGGATCGGATAATAGCCGAAACGGGAAGGTTGGATATCGTCCTCCACTGCGCCGGGATCGGCGGGGCGGGGCCGGTGGAACAAATGCCTACGGAACGGGCCCGCAAGATCATGGACACTAACTTCTGGGGAAGCTGGAACCTCTGCCAGGCCACGCTGCTCCACCTCCGGAAGAGCCCGCGCGGGAGGCTGGTCCTCGTCGGCAGCATCGCCGGGTTCATGGGCATCCCCTTCCGCGGGGCCTACTGCGCCAGCAAGGCCGCCCTGAAAACGATGACGGATTCCCTCCGCCTCGAAGTGCAGGGTACCGACCTCCAGGTCACCATGGTCGCTCCTGGAGATATCGCTACAAACTCCATCGCCACCCAGTACCGCCAGCCCGCCGAAGACCTCGACCCCATCTACCAGGCTCGCTACCGCAAAGCGGATGACGGCATGGCCAGCAACGTGGACGCCGGGATGTCCGCCACCCACGTCGCCGAGGAGATCTACCGCATCATGAACCGGGATAGCCTCAAGCCATATTACGTGGTGGGTCAGTTCGTCCAGAAAGCGAGTACCGTCGCCAGCCGGTGGTTGCCGGGGCGTTTGTGGGAGAAGGTGTTGGCGAAGTATTATGAATAGGGAACATTAAGGTAGTATGGATCCCACGCAAGTAGCAGGGCTCACGCATGGGTTTGATAATGCGGAGCGCAAGAAGCGCCGCGACATCAGAAAGCAGACTTAAGAGGCTGTTTTCTTATTGCAACTTGGTTGCAACTTTGGGGAGTGGCAAAGTGTCTGCACCGTAATTACCAAAAACGAATTACGTGGATTCTTCTCCTTCTTTTGACGCGATTATTGTGGGTGGCAGTTACGCCGGGCTCTCCGCCGCCATGTCCCTGGGCAGATCGTTACGCCGCACGCTCATCATCGATGGTGGCCGGCCTTGTAACCGGCAGACGCCCCACAGCCACAATCTCATCACTCAGGACGGGGTAGCCCCGGCGGCCATTAGCGCTTTAGCGAAGGCACAAACTTTAGCCTATACCTCCGTTGAATTCAAGGAAGGACTCGTAGTGGGGGCAATGCGAACGGAGGAAGGTTTTGTCGTTTCCACCAACGATGATGATTCTTTCCACTGCCGAAAACTGATTTTTGCAACGGGGATCAAGGATGAATTACCCCAACTACCGGGCTTTGCGGAGTGTTGGGGCATCACCGCCATCCACTGCCCTTATTGCCACGGGTACGAAGTAAGGGGGCTCCCCACCGGCATCCTCGGAAACGGCGACTACGCCTACCACATGTCCATGATGGTCAGGAACCTCACCGAGGATCTGACCGTGTTCACCGGCGGCCCCTCCACCCTGAGCCAGGACCAAACCGAAGGCTTAGCGCGTCAGGGCATCCTCATCAACGAGCAGCGCGTTACCGCAATAAATCACGAGGCCGGTCAAATCCAATCCCTCGAATTAGAGGGTGCGCCACCGTCTTCACTCGCCGCTTTGTATGCTTACGTACCCTTCCAGCAGTCATCGCCCCTGCCCGCTCAGTTGGGGTGCGCCCTCACGGAGCAGGGCTACCTGGAGCTCAATATGTTTGCGGAGACCACTTCCCCCGGTGTTTATGCGTGTGGGGATAACATGACCATGTTCCGTTCCGTAGCTCAGGCAATCGCCAGCGGAAGCACGGCGGGGGCCATGGTCAACCGGGCGCTGGTGATGGAGGACTTTTAGGGAAAGGCGCCAGGAAAACCCAGCGTATGCACCCCAAAAAAGCCGGGCAGCACGAAAACCGCGCTGCCCGAACTGAGTAAGCCAAAAAAATAAATTCTTCTACCAGACCATGTCGTCCACCACCATGATGTGGGCCTGGCCACCGGGGCAGGTGCCGGTGACGATGGCGTTTCTTTCGTTGAGGGGCCGGTCGAGGAAGTCGTCACCCACGCGCTCATTGTTATGGTAGAATAGGGGAGCGGGCCGGGCATTCTGGCGCTCCTGGGGCTTTGCCGCGGAGGGGTTCACCGGTTCAATCACCGGGCGGTTCTCCAGGTAATCACGAAGGGTGCCAGGTTGGGTCCAGGACGTATGGATGCCCAGGGGCTGTTCACAGCTCAGGAGGCAGGACATCCGTTGGGTGGGCGGTACGGGCAGGCCTTCGGGGTCTTCGCGTAGCGGGGTGTCCGGACCAGGGAGCAGCTGGATCTGTTTGCGGTTGAGGTAGATCACCAGGCCATCGTCGGCCACCGTCCGGGGTGTGTCGGTGGTCGGTGGGCGGGGTGGGAGGCCGCGGGACACCGGTTGGAGCCAGCCCGTCCCGCGTCTAGCGCCGGCCCTTGGTTTCAGGTGCAGCAGCCAGGCGTATTTTTTCGCGGCCACGTTGGCGATGTTCTCCTCGGTCGCGATCGCCTCCGGTTGCATAAAGTGGCCCAGTTGTAAGGTCAGTACGTCGGGGTTATCGCAGGAGGGGTAGATCGACATATCCGTATGCCCGAGGCGCCAGAGCAGGCCGCGGATCTGGTACCATTCATCGAGGGTGGGGAGGCGGCGGAAGTAGAATTCCAGCTCTTCGGGTTTGTCCCCTTTTTTGAGCTGGGGGACGAGGTCAGGATGGTCCACGTACTTGCAGGGGCCGCAGAAATCTTGGTCGGGTTTGTCCTCAGTTTGTTCGGCGAGTACCGTACTGCTTGCCACCTCCCCCGGTACCTGCGTCCGCGCAAAAAGTGAGCGGGTCAGGAAGAGGCTGGTGGCCAGTAACAAGAGGACGGGTAGGACGAGCGCACGGCTGCGCGGTGGAAATTTCATCATGTTAATGCGGGTTTTAAGGTGCCCGAGCGGGCTGAATTGCAGGGGCCAGGCGCCACTCAGCGCGGAGTGTTGGGCGAGGGTCATCTGGTAGGTGCGGCGGTCGTGCTCGCCGTGGGCGACGCCCTGATCGGCGAGAAATTCTAAGTTGAGTCTCTGCTCACGCACGAGCCAGTGGAGCAGTGGATTGAACCAGCCGATCAGCAACACCAATTCGCCCAGCAAGATGTCGATAGTGTGGCGCTGCCGCTGGTGCACGCGTTCGTGGGCAAGAATCAATTGGCCACTCGGGCCACTGAGGATCTCACTCCCCAGGTAGATTGTGGGCCCAAACGTAAAGGCCGCATCCGGTACGTGGGGAAGCTCCCGCACCCCCGCAAGCGAGGTAGGTCGACTACCCCGGGTAAGCCGAAGCGTCTGAAAAATGTGGGCTAGGCTGCGGACGCCCATCATCAGAAAAAACAGCAGATAGGGCACGAGTAGGAGCCGAAAATTGAAGGATCTGCCGCCCGTGGCAGCAGGGGAGGGCGACTGAGCTACTGTAGTCCGTGTCTCGCTATCATCATTCTGGCCCTGGTCTGCCGTGGTGGGAACCGAAATTGGGACCTGGCCAACCTGCGGCACTACGGCGGGTAATGTTTGAGTAGGTGTAGCAACCGCTTCACTTTGGATGGCTTGGCCAATGATCACTCTCGGGGTGATGAGGGGTGTAGCGTGCTCGGGCAGCAACGGCAGCAACAGTAAGCCAATCATCCCCGCCAGCAGGTAGTAACGCGCGGCGGTGAAATCCCGCAAACGGCGCAGTAGCCAGTAGCCGCCGGCCAGCGGGATGCTCAGTAAGGTGAAGGCCAGGAGGTAGTAGAGGAGGTCCATAATCACTGGTTTTGCTCGTCAATCATGCGCATCACTTCTTCGAGATCGGCCCGCGTGAGGTGCTTGTTCTTGGCGAAATGGGAGACGAGCTCCTTCGCGCTGCCGGAGAAGTATTCTCGGAGGACTTTACCGACGTCCTTGGCCTGTAATTCCTCGATTGGCCGGGTGGGGAAGTAGCGGTAGGTGGTGCCAAATTGCTCGTGGTCCACGTACCCCTTCTCTTCCAGCTTGCGGATGACGGTGGAGACCGTCGTATAAGCCGGTTTCTTGCCGGGGAGGGCGGCAATGATGTCCTTGACGAAAGCCTTTTCCAACTGGTAGAGCTGGCGGAGGATTTCTTCTTCTTTACGGGTGAGTGCGTCCATACCGTAAAGATAAGACTATAAAAGTAGTTGTGCAACTATTTTTATAGTTAGTGATGCAGTTTTATAGTTATGCCCGTCGGTTAGTGGAGGTGACTGCGTGGTTTTCCTCATGAATCAACCTGAACGCAGCATTAATTCCAGTCGCGGGCTACCTAACTAAACTTACTTTTACGGCATGCTACTACGCTTTGCTATCCTGTTTGCCCTGCTGGTAAGTTTTGGCTCCCTCGCCGCCCAGGCTAGCCCGACGCCGGCCCCGGTGGTCTTCAACCAGGACACCCTGTTCGTGATCAACAATAAGATCGGGACCTTCCAGCCGCAGCAGCGGGCGGACCGGGTGGCGAAGATCATCCGCCGCCTCAGCGTCTTACCCCGAACGGACTTCGACAGCCTCAAAGTCGGGACGCTCGATAACGGTGGGGCCGAAGTGTATCTCCGTGACGAGGTGGTGACGAGCATCTCGCCCCGCGATTCCGCTACCCTGGGGGTAAATGCGGAGCAGGTGGCCTACGAGCGATTGGGCATCATCCGCGCCGCCCTCATCAAGGACTACGAGGATAACTCTTGGAAGACGATCCTAACTGACGTGGCTATTTTCCTTGGCGCGTTGCTGGTGCTCTTTTTGATCTGGCTCGGGGTTACCCGCGGTTTTAACCACGTGCGCAAGCGGCTGCTGAATTTGGATACGGAGAAGGTATTCGGGCGGAATCTACTCGTCCGGAAGTTCGAACTCATCACGCCGGCGACGGAGCAGAAGGCCTTGTTGTTCGTCCTGCGGATGCTGCGGTATACCGTGCTGTTTTCCATCCTCTATCTCTACCTGCCCTGGCTCTTCAGCCACCTGACCTATACGCGGGGATTTGGTGAACGCCTACTCGAGTACGTGCTTACGCCGCTACGGACGCTTTGGGACGGTATCACTGGTTTCTTACCCAATTTGCTGTTCATCGTCGTCTTCGTAGTGGTGGCCCGCTACCTGATCCGGGGGATGAAACAGATTGCCTTCCAGGTAAAAACCGGCCGTACTTCACTGGATGGATTTTACCCGGATTGGGCGCTACCGACGTTTAATCTGCTGCGGGTACTCGTCATCATCTTTACGTTAGTGATGATCTTTCCCCGGTTGCCTGGCGCCGGTTCGGATGCTTTTCAGGGGATCTCCGTTTTTGTGGGCCTGCTCTTATCCCTCGGATCGGCGGGTATCATTGGCAACGTCATTTCCGGGGTCATCCTTACCTACATGCGGCCCTTCGTGGTGGGTGACCGCGTCAAAATTGGGGACGTGACGGGGGACGTTCTCAGCAAGACCTTACTGGTTACCCGCATCCGGACGGTCCGTAACGAAGAGGTCACCATTCCCAACGGCATCCTGATGAGTGGCGGGGTGATGAACTACAGCGCCATGGCGGCGAAGGAGGGCCTCATTTTGCATACGTCCATCACGATTGGGTACGACGTCCCCTGGCCCCAAGTCCACGAACTAATGATTGAGGCGGCCACCCGCACCCCCGGTATTGCACCCGCGCCAGCGCCCTACGTCCTGCAAAAAGCCCTGAACGACTGGTACGTGGAGTACGAACTGAACGCATATACCAACGACAGCCACAAGATGGCCCGCACGTATTCGGATCTGCACGCCAACATTCAAAATACCTTCAACGAAGCCAACGTCGAAATCATGAGCTCCCACTATATGGCGGTGCGGGATGGGAATGGGAGTACAATTCCTAAAAAGGACGTTAGATTTTAGACGTTGGATTTTGGACTGCCACTCCCGGCCGCTCCAAGAACCTCCCATTGTCGCTGCGCTCGGATGCGAGGCCGCTTGGAGAACCTGATGACTGTAGACTACAGACTAAAGACTGTAAACTAATTAAACGCCACCCCGCTCATTGACGTTTAGCCCATAAATAACCCCGGAACATGACCACCCAAGCTTACATCGACGCGAACCGCGAACGCTACCTCGAAGAACTTTTCCAACTCCTCCGCATCCCCAGCATCAGTACGGCTTCCGAGCACGACGACGATACCCACCAGTGCGCCGTGATGGTGCAGGAATACCTCGTCCGCGCCGGGTTGGACAAGGCGGCGCTCTACCCAACCGATGGCCACCCCATCATCTACGCGGAGAAGATCATCGACGAAAGCCTGCCGACCGTCCTTGTCTACGGACACTACGACGTGCAGCCCGCCGACCCACTGGATGAGTGGAATAGCGAACCCTTCGAGCCGACCATCAAAAAGACCGAGATCCACCCCGATGGCGCCATCTTCGGCCGCGGGACGACGGATGATAAGGGGCAAATGTTCCTCCACGTCAAGGCCGTTGAGGCGATGATCCAAACCGACAGCCTGCCGTGTAACGTCAAGTTCATGATCGAAGGCGAAGAGGAAATTGGCAGCCCCAACCTGGAGCCCTTCATCAAAAAGCACAAGGCGATGCTGAAGTCGGACGTCATCCTGATCTCCGATACCAGCCTGCTGAGCAAGGAAGTACCGAGCATCACCGTTGGCCTCCGTGGCCTGGCGTACATGGACGTTAGTGTTAAGACCGCCCGCGCTGACATGCACTCCGGCCTCTTCGGTGGCGCCGTAGCTAACCCCATCAATACCCTGGCCAAGATGATTGCCCAGCTGAAGGATGAGGACAACCGCATCACCATTCCCGGCTTCTACGACGACGTCCACTTCCCCTCCGACCGCGACCGCGAAATGATGCGCAACGCTCCGTTCGACGAGCAGGAGTACATGGATAGCCCCGGCGTTTACGGCCTCGAAGGCCAATCCGGCTTCCATACCTACGAGCGCACCGGCATCCTCCCAACGCTGGATTGCAACGGTATCTGGGGTGGCTTTACCGGGGAGGGTTCCAAGACCGTCATCCCCGCCAAGGCCAGTGCCAAGATCAGCATGCGCCTCGTCAGCAAGCAGGACTGGCACAAGATTGCGGACCTCTTCACGGAGCACTTCAAATCGCTGGCCCCCGATCACGCCAAGGTGACCGTCACGCCCCACCACGGTGGCAACCCCTACGTCACCCCCACGGATACCCCCGAATACCGCGCCGCCGCCGAAGCGATGAAGGATGCCTTCGGCGTGGAACCAGTCCCGATGTACGAAGGCGGTTCCATTCCCATCGTCGCCAAATTCAAGGAGGTACTCGAGGTAGAGACCATCCTGATGGGCTTCGGCTTCGATACCGATGGCCTCCACTCCCCGAACGAACACTTCGGCTTGTGGAATTACTACAAAGGGATTGAGACGGTGCCGGCGTTTTACCGGCATTACGTAGGCTTGAAGGCGGGAGTTTAGGTGGTGGAATTTCGTGAATGGTTTTAGACCCGGAGGGTTTTCACGAAAACCCAGGGTTGATTAATCCTTTGGATCAATCGACCCTGGGCTAATGGGGACCCTTCAGGGTCCGACGCATAAGGTGTTGGACCCTGAAAGGGTCCCCACTAGCCCAAGGTCCCAAGGCCGATAGGCCGACGACCTTGGGGAAGGTGGTGTATTAAAATATTGACGACCTTGGGGAAGGTGT
>NZ_LVWJ02000013.1 GCF_001625015.1 Lewinella sp. 4G2
CCGATTTAAATTCACTAGACTTCTCGTAATAAGTTGAGTTCAATATCTTAACCCGCATAAAGTGCCACAGGCGCTCGATTAGGTTCAGGTTAGGCGAATAGGTTGGTAGATAAACGAAGTCGATCCGTTGGCTATCCGCCCACTCCGTTAGCATCTTGTTGCGATTGTAGCGAGCGTTGTCACAAATGAAGTAGATCTTTTTGCCCGGATGTTTGCGTAGTAACTGGCGGCATAAACGCTGAGTAGACTGAGCATTGATGGTGTCAGCAATCTCGTATACCAAATGTTCCGGCTTGAGCGCATTGACGGCCGCATTAATATTCACTCGCTGTCGACCATTGTTGCAATCCACTTCGAAATCTTCCCCTTTGCGTATCCAGCCGCGACTCGTCTTTGTATTGTGAGTAGGATGACAGCCATCAGCATAGTAAACAACTGCATCACCGGTGGCTACCTCTTCTAAAAGCGCGGGTAGTGCTTCCTCAACGAAGGCACACTGTGCTTCTTCGTCAGCCTTAGCCGGCACGGACTTACTCTTCTTGAACACGAACCCAAGTCGGTGCAACAAATCGGTCATACCGCCAACGCTGTAGTCTACCCCAAAGCGCTCGAGGACGTAGGCGGCAATGGATTTTGCATCAGGGTATAGGTAATCATCCAGATGCTTAGCTAAGGCTTCTTCTTGCTTCTCAGTTAACCGACCGGTGTAAGCCACATAGCTATCGTCCAGAAAGTCGGACAGACCGGCTTTGTAATAGGCGCGATGGTAACGATAGATCGTATTATCATCAATACCCAGTGCCGCCTCAATTGTCTTAACCGAATGGCCTTGGTGCAGCATGATGAGTACCGTTACTTTGCGGT
>NZ_LVWJ02000015.1 GCF_001625015.1 Lewinella sp. 4G2
GGACGAGCGATTTGAAGTAAAAGATAAGCAGGATTACCGGGTAGTCAACTGGGCGGAGTACAACAAAGCCCTGGAAAATCGTGGTAACATCACGTTTATTATTGACGAGTCGGTCACCCAAAATTGGTATAGTGACTCGCCAGCCCAGAGAGGTGCTCAAGAAACTTATAGTGATACCTGTATCGAGGCCATTATGATGATCAAGACTATTTTTCGGTTACCCTATCGACAGTCTCGTGGTTTTACCGTGGGTCTGCTTCAACTCATGGACCTAGCGCACCTGAAAGTACCAAGTTTTACACAGGTTAACCGCCGTTTTCGCACTCTCAACATTAGTCCTTTTGCGATTCCAGCTAGCGGCCCGATCACGATTGCGATAGACTCGACGGGAGTCAAGGTTTACGGTGAAGGCGAGTGGAAATGCCGCAAGCACGGATGGAGCAAGCGTCGTACCTGGCGTAAACTTCATTTGGGTGTTGATCCTTGCACTGGCTTTATTCATTGCCATATCACGACGACTAACTCCGAGAGCGATGAATCTCAGGTAAATGATCTTCTCGATCAGGTCGAAGCCGAAATCGATGAGGTCTACCTTGATGGTGCTTATGATGCACAGAGTTGCTACGATGGTTTATTGGAGCGAGATATTTGGCCTGTCATTCCACCTCAGAGAGGCGCGGTGAAATGGTATTGGGAGGAACCGGGTGATGCCGATGACTATCCTCGCAATCAATTTATTAAACGCATAGAAGAAGTCGGAAGGGCAGAATGGAAAAAAGAAGCCGATTACCACCAACGAAGTTTATCTGAGACGGCGATGTACCGTTATAAAACCATCTTTGGTCCAACCCACTACTCTCGATCACTTGAAACTCAAACGCAGGAA
>NZ_LVWJ02000016.1 GCF_001625015.1 Lewinella sp. 4G2
AAGGCATCGAAGACGTAACGGTCAATCTGTTAGTCGATGGCGCTCAAGTTGCCACGACTACCACTGATGCTGACGGTGCCTACGAGTTTACTTCCCTAATGCCAGGTGAAGAGTACGTAGTTGAGTTCGAAGCTCCGACCGGCTTCCGTGCCGCGCCACAAAATGTGGGCGATGACGCAAGCGACAGTGACGCTGACGAAACGACTGGTCTGAGCCAGACGGTAGTCCTGATGTCCGGTGAAAACAACGAGACAATTGACGCTGGTTTCTACGAGACTGCAACTATCGGTGACTTCGTCTTTCTCGATGAGGATGCGGACGGCGTTCAGGATGCTGGCGAAGAAGGCATCGAAGACGTAACCGTCAACTTGCTTGACGAGAACGGTGATGTAGTGGCGACCACGACTACTGATGTCGACGGTGCCTACGAGTTCACGGATGTTGTTCCTGGTGACTACGTAGTAGAGTTTGAAGCACCTGCCGGCACCGAGCCTAGCCCAGTTAACGCTGGTGGCGACGATGCAACCGACTCCGATGCTGATCCAATTACCGGTCAAACCGGTACGATTACGATCACGAGTGGCGAAGAAGACGATACTAACGATGCTGGTTTCTACGAGAC
>NZ_LVWJ02000017.1 GCF_001625015.1 Lewinella sp. 4G2
AATGGAATACTCATCTTGAAGTTGGCTTCGTGCTTAGATGCTTTCAGCGCTTATCCATTCCGCATATAGCTACTCGGCGATGCAGCTGGCGCCACAACCGATACACTAGAGATGCGTCCACTCCGGTCCTCTCGTACTGGAAGCAGATCTTCTCAATATTCCTACGCCCGCAACAGATAGAGACCGAACTGTCTTGCGACGTTCTGAACCCAGCTCGCGTGCCACTTTAATGGGCGAACAGCCCAACCCTTGGGACCTTCTTCAGCCCCAGGATGTGACGAGCCGACATCGAGGTGCCAAACCTCCCCGTCGATGTGAGCTCTTGGGGGAGATCAGCCTGTTATCCCCGGAGTACCTTTTATCCTTTGAGCGATGGCCCTTCCATACGGAACCACCGGATCACTTGAGCCTGCTTTCGCACCTGGTCGAGATGTCTCTCTCTCAGTCAAGCTCCCTTATACTCATACGCTCTTCGCATGATTACCAACCATGCTGAGGGAACCTTTGCGAGCCTCCGTTACGCTTTAGGAGGCGACCACCCCAGTCAAACTACCCACCACACACGGTCCTCCTACTTCATAGGAGTTAGCATCAGAGTATAAGAAGGGTGGTATTTCAAGGACGACTCCACAACCGCTGGCGCGGCCGCTTCAATGTCTCCCACCTATCCTACACATCTTATACCCTAATGCAATGTGAAGCTGTAGTAAAGGTTCACGGGGTCTTTTCGTCCCGTTGCGGGTAATCGGCATCTTCACCGATACTTCAATTTCACCGAGCTCATGGCCGAGACAGTGCCCAGATCGTTACACCATTCGTGCAGGTCGGAACTTACCCGACAAGGAATTTCGCTACCTTAGGACCGTTATAGTTACGGCCGCCGTTTACTGGGGCTTCAGTTAAGACCTTCGGATTACTCCTAAGCCCCTTCCTTAACCTTCCAGCACCGGGCAGGTGTCAGACCCTATACTTCATCTTACGATTTCGCAGAGTCCTGTGTTTTTGCTAAACAGTCGCCTGGGCCTCTTCACTGCGGCCTCCACAAGGGAGGCGACGCTTCTCCCGAAGTTACGCGTCTAATTTGCCTAGTTCCTTAGCCATGAATCACTCGAGCGCCTTAGGATACTCTCCTCAACTACCTGTGTCGGTTTACGGTACGGGCCGTCATCCTCGCTATTTCTTGGAAGTCGCTTCGGTACACTATCTCCGCAGGCCGTAGCCTTTAGAGTACTATCGGTCAGTTTTACCCAACCTTCAACGTACTATTCCGTCAGTACGCGATACCTACACTCCTCCGTCGCTTTTAGTGGAGACGGGTACGGGAATATTAACCCGTTTGCCATCGGCTTCGCCTGGCGGCTACACCTTAGGACCCGACTAACCCGATTCTGATTAACATCGAATACGGAAACCTTAGTTTTACGGCGAAGGGGTTTCTCACCCCTTTTATCGTTACTCATGCCTACATTTGCTTTTGTAGCCGCTCCACCATGCGTCGCCGCACAGCTTCAGCGCTGACTACAATGCTCCCCTACCACTGAACTTACGTTCAATCCATAGCTTCGGTACCGAGCTTATGCCCGAGTATTTTCCGCGCAGGAACGCTCGACTAGTGAGCTGTTACGCACTCTTTAAATGAATGGCTGCTTCCAAGCCAACATCCTAGCTGTCTGTGCATTCCCACATCGTTCAATTCAACTTAGCCCGAATTTGGGGACCTTAGCTGATGGTCTGGGTTGTTCCCCTCTTGGCAACGGACCTTAGCACCCGCTGCCTCACTGCTGCTACTGTTATGCCGGCATTCGGAGTTCATCAGGGGTTGGTAGGCGGTGAAGCCCCCTAGCCCTATTGGTAGCTCTACCTCCGGCACACATTACACAACGCTGCACCTAAATGCATTTCGGGGAGTACGAGCTATCTCCTGGTTTGATTGGCCTTTCACCCCTACCCACAGGTCATCCGAAAACTTTTCAACGTTTACCGGTTCGGTCCTCCATTGGGAGACTATCCCAACTTCAACCTGCCCATGGGTAGATCACCAGGT
>NZ_LVWJ02000018.1 GCF_001625015.1 Lewinella sp. 4G2
AGCTGTATAGGTAACACAACCCGTGGCCTGATCAAGAATGGCGGTGCCATTTGTAGGCATTTCACAGAACTCGACACTTTCGTAAGGTGCGGAGAGCATGGTGGTGTCCGCACAAACGGTCACCATTTCACCCGGAGGCACGACGACTGGAATCGTGTCGGTCTCGTTCATTGGTACGGAGACCTGGACAATTGTGGTGTCGGTGAAACCGAGGGTATCGGTGACGACCAAGCAGATTTCATCCATTACGCCTTCGTCAGGTCCAGCCGTGTAGGTTACACAACCCGTGGCCTGATCGAGAACGGCGGTGCCATTAGCAGGCATCTCACAGAATTCTACACTTTCGTACGGGGCAGAGAGCATCGTTGTATCGGCACAAACCGTGACCATCTCGCCCGGAGGTACAACTACGGGGATGGTATCATTCTCATTCATAGGTACGGAGACCTGAACGATTGTGGTGTCGGTGAAACCGAGGGTATCGGTAACGACCAAGCAAATCTCGTCCATCACGCCTTCATCAGGTCCAGCTGTATAGGTCACACAACCCGTGGCCTGATCGAGGACAGCAGTACCATTGGTAGGCATTTCGCAGAACTCAACACTTTCGTAAGGAGCTGAGAGCATCGTGGTGTCAGCGCAAACGGTCACCATTTCACCCGGAGGCACGACGACTGGAATCGTGTCGGTCTCGTTCATTGGTACGGAGACTTGGACGATGGTTGTATCAGTGAAACC